>JAYTRQ010000771.1:0-24307 GCA_043746125.1 Armatimonadota bacterium
GCAGCCTACGGCGGCGGCCACTGGGACCCGGCTCAGGATGGCAACCTGCACGCCTATGTCAAGAATGTCGCCGCGCCTCAGGTGCGGGAGCTGATGGCGTACCACCCCGCTGTCCTCTGGTGGGACACACCTGTGGAGATGAGCCATGAAGACATCGCCTTGCTGACGGCCCCGTTGGCGCTGGACCCCGGCCTCATCTTAAATAACCGTCTGGGCAATGGCATCCCCGGGGATACCGAAACGCCCGAGCAGAATATCCCCGCGAAGGGGTTTCCCGGCAAAGACTGGGAAACCTGCATGACATTAAACGATACCTGGGGCTACAAGAGTTATGACACGAACTTCAAGCCCACGGACGTCCTGCTGCACAATCTGGTCGACATCGCCTCCAAAGGTGGCAACTACCTGCTGAATGTCGGCCCGGATGCGACTGGTGTCATTCCCGCCCCAGAAGTGCAGCGCCTGCGCGAGGTCGGCGTCTGGATGAGAGGCAACGGCACCAGTATCTACGGCACGACGCATAGTCCTTACAAGCACCTGCCGTTCGATGGCCGCGCCACCGTTAAGGGGAATACGCTGTACTTAAATGTCTTCGTGTGGCCCACGAGCGGGCTGACCCTGAAGGGTCTCCAAACACCCGTGCGGAGCGCAAAAGTGCTGGCGACGGGCGAAACGCTGACGGTGACAAAGATGGCAGACGGGATGCTAACGATCAGCAAGCCGGCGTTGCTTGATACGGTCTCAACCGCAGTCGCACTGACTCTGGCCGGTCCGCCGGTTGTGGTGGAGCTGGATGCCGCCGCTACGCCGTCGCCTGATGGTCGCTTCACTCTGAAGGCAGAGGACGCCTCGCTGATAGGAGAAGGCCCCATGGTTGAAGGAAGCGGGGAAACCGCGGACATCGGCTATTGGTCGGATGCGCAGGCGACGGCCGCCTGGAGGGTGGCGGTTCCTGTTGGGGCTTCTGGCCGCTACCGCGCCACGTTGGATTACTCGTGTGATCCGAACTCCGGCGGCAGCACTTTTGCGCTGCTGATGGACGGAGCGCCATCAGGGCTTAGTGGCACAGTCGCCAAGACGTTGGCCTGGAATGATTATCAGGCGATGACGCTGGACGGGACGCTGACATTGACGGCAGGGACGCACACCATCTTGCTCAAGACGCTCACCATGCCAAACGGACATGTCATGAACCTGCGCCGCATTACTTTGACGCCGTCTGCCGCACTGTAAAGAACCATCCAGGGAGAGAATATTATGAAGCGTCGAGAGTTTCTACAAGTCGGAATTGGGGCCGTGGTCGCCAGTTCCCTTCTGCTGGGTGGCGAGGCCGCATGGGCGGTGCCGACGCCTGAAGAGGGTCTGCGTCTGGGGGATGACGGGCCGATCTATCAGGTGAAATCAGTTCCGGTCCTGGAACTCACGGACGCAGTCACGCTCGAAGCCTGGATTAAATCGGACCCGATGCCCGAAGGGGGTGGGCGCATCCTCGACAAGCTCATTCCCGGAACCGGCAGTGGCTTCATGCTGGATACTTTTCCCGGAGACTCTCTGCGTTTGATCACATCCAATGGGCAGTGTGGGTACGCGGCGAAGCTACCCGCCGATTATTGGACTCACGTCGTTGGCGTCTACAGCAGCCCACAAAAGATCATGGCGCTGTTCGTAGATGGGAAAGAGGTGGCCCGGATCACTGAAGGGGCTTTCCCGCCTTTGATTCCGACCGGTGTGCCCTTGCGGGTCGGCATGGATTCGGACGAGCAGAACCGCTTCCATGGGCGCATCCGCCGGGCGGCGGTTTACGGACGGGCGCTGACAGCCCAGGAGATCGCGGGCCGGGCGGCGTCCGGGCCGGAGAAGGCCACTTCGCTCCCCGGCGTCCTTGGGGAATGGCTGTTTACAGCCGAACCGGGGAGGCGCATCGCGCCGCTTGCAGGGACGCTGGCTTTGACGCAGATTGGGGGAAACGTGAAGATCATTGGAGAAGCCTCTGCGCCATTGTCACCGCTGACGCTGTGGTATCGTCGACCCAGTCAGCACTGGGTGGAAGCCTTGCCCGTCGGCAACGGACGACTAAGCGCGATGGTGTTCGGGGGCGTCATGACTGAGACGCTTCAGCTTAACGAGGGCACCGTCTGGGCCGGTGGCCCCTACGTGCCCGCCAACCCGCAGGGTCTGGCCGCGCTGCCCGAGATCCGCCGGCTGATTTTCGCCGACAAGTGGAAGGACGCGCAGGTTCTGATAGATAAAAAGTTTATAGGCACTCCCGCGCCCGAACTGCAGTATCAGACTGTCGGTAACTTAAAGCTGACTTTTCCCGATTTCGAGGCCGTCTCCGAGTACCGTCGTGACCTGGACCTGGACACGGCGATGGCCCGCGTCCACTACGTCGCAGATGGAGTGCATTTCACACGCGAGTGCTTCGCCAGCGCTCCCGCCGGTCTTCTGGTCCTGCATCTAACGGCAGATAAGCCCGGTCAGGTTTCCTTCTCCGCGGCCTTTGACAGCCCTCAGCAGACGGAGTCAGTCACCGTTGATGGACACACAATTGCCCTGAATGGCATCAGTGGTGACGCAAATGGCGTCAAGGGGACGGTCCGCTTCCACGTGCTGGCGCGGGCGCAGGCCGAGGGTGGGACGGTCCACACGGAGAAGGGCCAACTCGCCGTCTCGGGAGCCAACTCGGTGACTATCCTCGTCTCTATCGGCACCAGTTACAAGAATTACCAAGACGTCACCGGAGACGCAGCCCACAAAGCACAGATACCCCTGCAGGCTTCCGCCTCCCATTCGTTTGCCGCGCTGCGTCAGGCCCACGTCGCCGACTACCAGCGCCTCTTTCATCGGGTCGCGCTGGACCTGGGCACGAGTGAGGCCGTGCACCGGCCGACGGATGAGCGCATAAAAGCGTTCGATAACGGTCTTGACCCGCAGCTCGCCGCGCTGCATTTTCAGTTCGGACGCTACTTGCTCCTCTCCTGCTCCCGTCCGGGCGGCCAGGCGGCCACGCTGCAGGGGCTTTGGAACGACAGCCTTTCCCCGCCGTGGAGCAGCAAGTACACGGTCAACATCAACACGGAGATGAACTACTGGCCTGCCGCGCCCGCCGATCTGGCCGAGTGTTATGAGCCGCTCTTCGACATGATCGCAGAGCTGGCCGAGGCGGGCCAGAATACCGCAAGGGTACAGTATGGGGCGGGTGGCTGGGTCTGCCACCACAACACGGACGGCTGGCGCGGCACGGCACCGGTGGACTTCGCCGAGCCGGGCATGTGGCCGACGGGCGGCGCGTGGCTATGCAAGAGCCTCTGGGATCACTACGAGTTCACGCGGGACAAGTCCGCGCTGGCCCGGCATTATCCCCTAATGAAAGGCGCAGCCCAGTTCTTCCTGGACACATTGGTTGAAGAACCGACTCATGGGTGGCTGGTGACATGTCCCTCGGTCTCGCCTGAAGTACCGCACCACGCGGATCAGGGCGCCTTTGTCTGTGCCGGGCCGACCATGGATATGCAGATCCTGCGGGATTTGTTTGACGCCTGTGCCCAGGCCTGTTTGCTGCTAAATATTGACGCCGACTTCCGAGCTAAAGTCTTGGCCGCACGGGCCCGGCTCGCCCCGATGCAGATTGGTCATCTGGGACAGCTGCAAGAATGGCTCGAAGACTGGGACGCGACCGCAGACATGCATAACCGGCATGTCTCCCACCTCTACGGCCTCTTCCCCAGCCATCAGATCACGCGTCTTGGGACACCGGAACTGTTCGCCGCCGCCCGGAAGTCTCTGGAAATACGTGGCGACGAGGCGACCGGCTGGTCACTAGCCTGGAAGATCAATCTGTGGGCCAGACTGGGAGACGGCGACCACGCGTACAAACTCGTTCAGATGCTGCTGACCCCCGAGAGGACCGCGCCCAACCTGTTCGACCTACACCCTCCATTTCAAATTGACGGCAACTTCGGCGCGGTTTCCGGCCTGTGCGAGATGCTTCTCCAAAGCCATGAAGGTGATCTGCATCTGTTGCCCGCCCTCCCGTCCGCCTGGCCGCAGGGGCATGTGCGCGGCCTGAAAGCGCGGGGCGGATTTGCCGTGGATCTGGCCTGGCAAAATGGGTCGCTGCACACGGCGACTGTTCGATCCCTCCTGGGTGGCACAGTGCGTCTCCGTACTTCAGGGCCAATTACGGTCGCATCCGGCGGACACCCGATCACTGTTCACCACCCCGAACCCGACGTGATTACGTTCGAGACGACCTCGGGCACCGCTTATGATCTGCGGCGCGCATAGCCGGACGGAATTGTACGGACATGAAAATATCCCTGGGAAACCCAATAATTCGTTTTATCACTACTGCTTTGATATTTCTGAGCCTCACTTCGACCTACTGTGCGCCGCGCACGGATGCGGCTGTATCTCCGGCGTCCCCGCTGCAGCTCGCCCACCTTCGCTGCGCGTCCCTCACAAATCCGCTAGGCATTGATGATACGCATCCCAGTCTCAGTTGGATCTCTTTGAGCCGCACGCCCAACGTCCGTGGTCAGAGCCAGAGCGCGTATCAAGTGGAGGCCGCTTCCAGCCCGGAGAAACTCGCGCAAGGCGCGGACCTGTGGAACTCCGGAAAAGTTCTGTCCGATCAATCCGTCGAAGTGAAGTACGCGGGGCATCCGCTGCGTTCCAATACGCAGTGCTTCTGGCGGGTTCGTGTTTGGGATCAGGCGGGACGGCCTTCTGCGTGGAGTGCACCGGCATTCTGGACGATGGGCATCCTATCGCCGTCGGAGTGGAAGGCGAAGTGGATTCAGGCCTCGGCGCCCGTGGTGCCGTGGCGCGATTTCACGCTGGAAGCGTCTTTCACCATCGAGCATGAGGCCGCTGCGGTCTACTTCCGGGCGCAAGGGGCCGGGAACGCTTACATGTGGCAGATCAACACGACAGGTGATCAGCCGACCTTCCGGCCCCACGTGCGGATCAACGGCGCTTTCCAGGTCCTCAAGATCGTTCCTCTGGGCCACGGCTACGTCAACGCCGACTTCCTGCGTCCTCATGTGCTGCGGATCACGGCCCTGGGAAGCACGATCACGACCTATCTGGACGGGACGCTCATTGACACGACGATTGACGACAAGTTGGCGGCGGGGTCCATCGGGTTCCGCTCCTCGTCTACGGAAACCTCGACATTCCGCAGTGTGACAGTCACAGATCCGGCGGGAAAAACACTTTATAAGGACGATTTTGCCGCCACGGTACCCTCCTTGTTCAGCGCCGGGAAAGTTGGCCCGAATGGGCTGACCGTGTCCAGCACGGATGCCATGCTGGGCAGAGATAGCCTCCGAACCCCGATGCTTCGACACGAATTTACGCTGACCCAGCCCGTCCGCCGCGCCTGGTTGTATGCCTCCGCGCTCGGCATTTACCAGGCATCCCTCAACGGCAGGCGGGTGGGGGACCGCTACTACGCTCCCGGCTGGACGAACTACTACCGGCGTGTTCAGTACCAGTGCTACGATGTCACCGGGCTGCTGAGGCGCGGTGGCAACGCATTGGGCGTACAACTCGCGCCAGGCTGGTACTGCGGGAATATCGCCTGGTTCGGCCCGAACCAATATGGCGACACGCCGGCCCTCTTCGCGGAACTGCATGTGCAGTATGCCGACGGGTCGCAGCACGTCATCACAAGTGATAGCTCCTGGAAATACGCGACGGGGCCGGTCGTCCACGCGGACAACCTGGACGGAGAGACCTACGACGCCCGCCTGGAACACCCTGGCTGGGACCGGGCGAAATACCAGGACGCCTCCTGGTCGGCTGCGAGCATGATGATGCTGCCGCCCCGCGTCCAAATGGTTGCGCAGATGGACCCGCCGATCCGTGCGACGCAGACCTTACCTGCAGAGTCGGTGACACAGCCAAAGCCCGGCGTCTACATTTACAAGCTATCGCAGGACATAACCGGTGTCGCCCGGGTCCGGGTGCAAGGCCGGACAGGAACGACGATTACGATCCGCCAGGGTGAGGTGCTGAACCCGGATGGCACGCTCAACCTGATCACGCTCGAGTCGCCGGGCATCCCCGGAGCCCATGCCGATGCGATAGATCATTATACGTTCGGCGCACCGGGAACTGCCGAGTTCCAGCCGGAGTTCACGTCCCACGGCTTCCAGTATGTCGAGGTTAGTGGTGCGGTCTCGGAGCCAGCGCTTAGCGACATCGTCGGGGTGGTTTACGGCACGGACGTCCCGCATATTGGCAGCCTGCATACGTCGAGCGAGTTTATCAACCGGCTCGAGTCCAACGTCCGCTGGTCCGGGCGGGACGCCTACTTGTCGGTTCCGATGGACTGTCCACAGCGCTCCGAGCGGCTGGGCTGGACCGGAGACGCCAACTTTTACGGCCCGACCGCCGCGTTCAACTTCGACATGGCCGCTTTCTACGGGAAGTGGGAGCGCGATATGCTCGCGGACGGCCAGTTCTCCAACGTCGCACCGGCCTGGTACTCGGGCGACTCGGGCGGCACGGGCGGCGGCTGGGGCGATGCAGGGGTCAACGTGCCCTTCACGCTCTGGCAGAGCTATGGTGACACGGACGTCGTCCGAGTTGCCTACGCCGGCATGACGAAGTGGATCAGCTTCCTGTCGTCACGCAGTCCCGGCCTGATTACGGATGGCAGTATCTCGGCACCGGAGGATTGGAAGAACGCGGGCGAGGGCACGCCGGGCAACCTGATCGCGACGACCTACTTCGCGTACGACACCCAGCAGCTTGCCGAAATGGCGGCGGCCATCGGGCAGGCCGAGGACGCCCGTAAGTACAACGTCCTGTTCGGCGACATCAAAAAAGCCTTCATCGCGAAGTTCGTCCAGCCGGACGGCAAGGTCGGCAGCGGTAGCCAAGCTTCTTACGTCTTGGCCCTGCATGTCGGCCTGCTGCCGGACGCCCTCAGACAAGCCGCTGGGGACAGGCTGGCCGCAGATGTCATACAGCATGGGAACCACCTCACGACAGGCTTCGTGGGGACGCAGTGGCTCCTACCCGCCCTGACTGAGATCGGTCGGCTTGACCTCGCTTATGCTGTGCTGGAGCAGACGACTCCGCCGTCGTGGGGCGCCATGCTGTCGCATGGCGCGACGACGATCTGGGAGACATGGGACGTAATCGCGCCGGACGGCTCGTTCCCGCACGGGCCATACTCGCTGAACCACTGCGCATTAGGCTCCTGTGGCGAGTGGCTGGACCGGACCCTCGGCGGCATCGCCCCGGACCCGTCTGCCCCCGGCTATAAGAGGTTCACCCTCCGTCCGAGGCCTGGCGGGGCGGGCCTGACGTCCGCCAGTGCCTCCTACGAGAGCGTCTATGGGACGATCCAGGCACATTGGCAGGTGAGCGGTACGAGTTTCGCTCTGGACGCGGATGTGCCGGTCAACACCCAGGCCCTCGTCTACGTGCCCGCCGCGTCCTCGAAGGACGTGAACGCGGGACCGGGCGCACGATTCCAGGGGATGGTCGGGGAAGCGGCGACGTTCCGGGTCGGCTCAGGACACTACCATTTCACGTCTACCTGGCGGCCTCTGACTGCAGCCCGTTAGAAGGCATGCCACTGAATTTGAGATTGGAGTTGTTATGCAAAAAATAGAAACCTCGTTAAGATTATCCCGTCGCCAGGTACTAGCCGTGGCCGGCATAGCGCTGATCCATCCGTTTTCCGCGGCGTCCGGTTCGGCCCCGCCGCCCGCCAATGCCGCTGGGCGTGGGAGGGCGGCGGAGTATCTGCGCTGTGAGTATCGGGTGAATCCTCTGGGGATGGATGCCGTCCGCCCGCGCCTAAGCTGGACGATGAATGGAACCGGGCGGGGGGCGCGGCAGACGGCCTATCAGGTGCGGGTCGCTTCCTCGGCAGCGGCCTTGGCACGCGGAAGCGGGAACCTGTGGGACAGCGGCCGTATCCTGACAGATCAGTCCACGCATGTCGTGTATGCCGGGCGGCCTCTGATGTCAGGGGCACGCTGTCACTGGCAGGTGCGCCTCTGGGACGAACAGGGCAAATCGACCGGCTGGAGCAAGCCAGCCTTCTGGACGGTCGGTCTGCTGCATCCGTCAGATTGGAAGGGGCAATGGATCTCGGACGCTGTACTGGCAGCGCCGGAAAACCGGCCGCGCACCCCGATCCAATGCTACCGCAGCGAGATTGCCCACTCGCCGACCGATGCGAAATGGATCGTGCTGGATCTGGGGGCACCGAAGACATTCGACGGTGCGTGCCTTCAGCCCGCGAAGCCCGACGGTGTCAACAGCGATATCGCGACTATCTTGTACCCGGTTCGGTTCACCATTGAGGCCGCCAACGCCCCCGACTTCCACGATGCGATTCCCTTTGTGGTACGCACGGACCGAGACGTCTACCCGCCCCGCCCAGGTTTTTCCAACCCCGAACGATACCGATTCCCAGCGATGACTGCCCGGTATATCCGGCTGGCCGTTAGCCGCCTTGCCTTCTGGGACGGGGCGGACTATGCGCTATCACTAGGCAAGTTCCAGGTCTTTGTGGGAGACACGGAAATCGCTGCCGGAGCGACGGTGACGGCATCCGACTCGGTTGAGACTGATGGATGTTCCCGTCGCTTTCTTACCGACCCGCAGGTCCATGTGGCTTACAGAGCGATGCCTCCCGTTCTGCTGCCGCACCTGGGAGGGGTGGACTCGGTCTCGCGCGCTACCCAACTGCGGCGTGAGTTCCAGGTCGAGGGCGGCGTCCGATCTGCGACTCTGTACTGCGCAGCGCGGGGATTCTACGAAGCTCGGCTCAACGGGACACATGTCAGTGACGACGTGCTGGCGGGCGGATACACCGAATACGACCGTCGGACTCAATATCAGGCCTACGACGTCGCCGGGCTGCTGAAAGAGGGTCCGAATGTCCTGGGGGCGCTCCTGGGGTATGGCTGGTATGCTGGACACATGAATGTCTCTGACAACGAATACATATATGGGTATTTTCCGCAGTTGCTCGCGCAGCTGGAGATCGAGTATGTCGGCGGCCACCGGGTTACCATTGGCAGCGACGCTGCCTGGAAATCCACGCTCGATGGCCCCACCCGTTGGTCTGATCTGCTGGACGGGGAAGGATACGACTGCCGCCGGGAGATGCCGGGATGGGATAAATCCGGCTTCGATGCCCAAGGCTGGACCGGTGTCACTGTGATTCCGCGCGATGCTACCCAGCTCGTATGGCAGCGCCCTCAGCCGGTACGACGGATGCAGGAGCTGCGACCAGTCGCGGTGCGGCAGGTCACTCCTGGCGTCTTCGTCTTCGATCTGGGCCAGGAAATCTCTGGGTGGTGCCGCGTCCAGGCCGATGGCCCGGCGGGCACCCACCTGATTCTGCGCCACGCTGAGGAGCGCCACCCGGACGGCAGCCTGAATCGGGATAACCTCTGGGGCACGTCGGCTGAGGAATACTACGTTCTGGATGGACGCGGCATGCGGACATTGGAGCCGCACTTCACCACCCACGGGTTCCGGTTCGTGGAAGTCACCGGCCTGGTGCATCCCCCGACTGCAGATGCAGTGACCGGTATCCACGTGCGGACTGCGGCGCAGCAGGTGGGCCGGTTCCACTGCTCGAATCCGCTGTTCAACCGGCTTATGGACACCTCTCGGTGGACGCAGGAGAACCTGCTGTTCGACGTCCCGGCGGGCTGTGCCGGCCGCTCCGAGCGGCTCGCCTGGACGGGAGACATCCGCCCATGCGTTCAAACAGCGCTGTTCCATTTCGATACGGCGGCATTTTTCGAGAAATACGCAGCCGATCTGCGGGCGGACCAGACCCCGAACGGACGGTTCACTGACATCTGCCCCCACGCACATCTGCGGGACACCGAGATGTGTGTCGGCTCGCCCGGCTGGGCGGACGCGGGTGTCTCCCTGCCGTGGGATCTCTATCTGAATACCGGCGACCCGCGTATCCTGTCGGACCATTACGAGGCCGCACGGCGCTGGGTAGATTTCGTCCACAGCCAGAACCCCGATCTAATCTGGACGAACTCGGTCGGCATGGGCTGGGGTGACTGGCTCAGTGGGGGACCGGCCACGCCGGCACAGATCGGCTCTACGGCGTTCTTCGCACACAATGCCGACCTCCTGGCGAGGATGGCAGCAGTGCTAGGGCATGAGGCCGATGTTGTGCGTTACCGGGCCTTGTTTCAGAGCATTCGGGCCGCCTTCGCCCGCCGCTTTGTCACGCCCGAAGGCCGCATCGAGTTGGGTGGTGGGGTCCGAGACGTCACCTCTCTGGTCCGGGCGCAAGTCCATGGGACAGGCCTGACCTTAATCGTTGGGAACGACACTCTTGGCGGTGACCCGGCATCCGGCGTCGTGAAGCACCTGCGCCTGACTTATCGGAATGGGAACCAGGAGGAGACTCAGGACTTTTTAGAGGGCACCACCATCTCCTTGACCGGCCCTGCAATCCCGGTTCTCAAAGCTTTTTATGGGGGATACCCCACCGACGCGCAGCGCAGTTATGGAGATGTGCAGGGCAGTTATGCACTGGCCCTGCATTTCGGTCTGCTCGACGAGCCGCTGCATTCCCGCGCCGTGGAGCAGCTGACGCAGGTCATCCAACGCGGCGGTGGCCATCCCACTACCGGATTTTGGAGCAGTGTCGAACTGCTGCTAACCCTGTCGGAGAATGACCGTCATGACGTCGCCGCCCGGATGCTCGCTCTGACGACGGCTCCCTCTTGGGGCCACATGGTGCAGGGGGACGGCACGACCTTCTGGGAGAGTTTCGATGCGGACGTTCGCCAGCTTTCCCTGAATCACTGGACGCATAGCGCCATCGGCGAGTGGCTGTGGCGACACGTCGCGGGCATCGCACCGGATCCGGCTCAGCCGGGATACCGAGCCGTCGTGATCCGTCCTCGCCCCTGCGCCGAGGTAGGCGCCTGCGAGGCTTCCTACGAATCCCAATGTGGCCCTATCTCGGTCGCATGGGAACATCGCGATTCGCAATTCACCCTCGCCGTCACCGTCCCGGCAAATACGTCCGCCACTGTCTACATTCCTGCTGCCGATCCGGCGCACGTCACCGAGGGAGGGCGACTGGCGTCCACCAGCCCTGGCGTCCGTCTCCTACGCCGGAAGGGCGGAGACTGCATTTATCGTGTGGAATCGGGTATTTACCGGTTCGGTGCTTTAGCCTCTCCGCAGAAAGCCAGTTAATTATGATGATTCGTTCCCTGACATGTGTTCTCATTTTCCTAAGCCTCTGCCTGGCCGTGCTCCCTTCTTCGGGAGCGGACTTAGACCACGGCTGGCGGCTCTGGCCGGACACACAGGCCCCCTGGCAGAATGACACGATCTACTTACCCGGCGACACCTCTCTCTCGGCACTGCCGACGAATCCACCGACGGGCGGATGGGGGGTACTGAGCGCTCAGCAGGGAATAGCGATTTCGTTGCCAGGCACAGTCGAGGAGCATCTCCCCCAATTATTCATTCCAGGTGGGGCTCCCGCTCCAGGGGGAGCGGGTGCAGGTGAACAGCAGCGCGGCGATGCGATCTATCGCGGCGTATCCTGGTGGTGGCGGACATTCCAGGCTCCGGCGCTGAAACCCGGGCAGCGCCTTGTTCTTCATGTGCGTGGTGCACGTCTGCGTTCTGAGGTTTACGTCAATGGACGGATCTGCGGGTACTCTCTGCTGACGGAGCTGCCATTCGATGCCGACGTCACCTCAGCACTGAAACCCGCGGGAGGGAATCTTCTCGCGATCCGAATCACCAACCCCGGTGGCTTTCACGATTGGAACGACCTTGGCGGCTTGATTGGCTGGGGCAAGGTTAACCTGCCTTCCTCCCATGGCTACGGCGGGCTGGACCGAGGCATTACCCTGGAAGTACGCGATCCGGTGTCGGTCGACGACCTCGCTGTGCTGAACCGCCCTGACCTGCATGCAGTCCAGGTGAATATCTCTGTGAAGAGCACTGGTTCGGCCTATTCCGGTCCGGTCGTGGCCTCGGTCTCAAGGGCCGGGAAGACGTATTGGTCCAGCAAAATTATGGTTCACGTGCCAGCGGGAGGGACGGGAAAAGGGACGGCCGAGGTCCATATCCCCTCCGCACTGGCCTGGTCGCTAAAAACCCCCGTGCTTTACGAGGCAAATGCCCATCTCTCGGGGCAGGGACAGAGCGGGAAAAGTACACTGTTTGGCTTTCGCTGGCTCGATATCAAGGGGCTTGGCGGCGACGCCCACCTGAGCTTCAACGGTAAGAGGATCGTCCTGCTATCCGCCATTTCATGGGGCTACTGGGCGCCGAGCGGGCTGTGGCCTACGGCTGATATGGCCGTTAAGGAGGTTGCGGCGGCAAAAGCCCTGGGCTTGAACTGCCTGCAGGCGCACCGCAACCTGGCGAAGCCGGAAGTGCTGGACGTGCAAGATCGTGAGGGCCTGCTGCGTTACGAAGAGCCGGGAGCGGGCGCGAAGGCCTTTGATCCCGGGTTCCAGAACGGGCAGGGATCGCCCCCGACTCAGGGGCCGATAGATACGAGCGGGAACGGCGGGGACACGAACGACTTCACCGAGCGGTATGAGGAAGCAAAGATCCTGGCGATGATCCGGCGCGACCGCAGCCACCCCAGCGTGATTATCTACAGTCTGCAAAACGAGATCTCCCCAAACCTGCACAGCCCGCGCGTGTTCCGCATCCTGCGCGAGATGCAGGCGGCCGACCCGAGCCGTACCATTCTACTGAAGTCTGGCGATTCTTCGCAGAATCAGCTGCTGGTCCGGCCTTGGACGGCAGAAATCCTGCACGACGACGGCCAGGGGACATCTGGCTGGCTGGATGTCCACACGGCAGGCCACAACAACGGCGGTTATGTGGACGGCGATTATCAGGACGCGACCCATTACTGGTACAACTCCGTCCCAGCGTCCTGGGGCGCCGACTCCTACGGCTTAAACTCCCTGCCATGGTACAACAGCGAAAACCACAAGGAGATTCTCGTCTGGGGCGAAATGGGCGGGGTCGGCGTGCCGGACAGCAGTGAGGTTATCACGAAAGAGTATCGGAGGACTGGGCTGCAGGGCTATGATCGCGCCGCCGAGGAATACACGACATCGGCCTACGATAAGTTCCTGGACGGCTCCGGCTTCCGGGCGGACTATCCCACCGTGACGTCACTGTCCCAGGCGATCGGCAGTGGCAGCTACTTTTTCTGGCAGAAGGTGCTGGAAAACGGCCGTATGAGTGATGCCAACGACGAGCTGGTGGCCAGCGGCTGGGAGTCTACGGTAATTGATAACCGCGACGGCCTTGTGGATATGCATCGGAACTTCCGGGGTGATCCCAGCGTCGTGCGTCAGGCAACCGTACCGCTGCTGCTTGTAATCCGGCCCCGGCATTACGTGCAGGCGGCAGGTGACCGCGCCGTCGTAGACGTCCATCTCATAAACGAAGTCAACAAACATGGGCCGTATCGGCTGTCTCTGTCGGTGACCGGGCCGGGCGGCGAGCCGATCTTCCAAGCCGCCCAGACGGTGCAGGTGATCGGAGGCGAAGTCTACGGCCAGCTCCTCCACGCCGGATGGGACTTCCCCGTCTCGACGCCCGGCGTCGTCACACTGACGGCGAACCTGTCCGCATTGGGTAGCCGCACGGCATTCCTGACGCGCACCGAAAAGATTCAGGTCGTGCAGCTCACTGGCATCCCAGTCAACCGCGCCGTGGCCGTCCGGGAGGGTGGTGATGCCATCAAGTCGGCCCTCCGCGCAATTGGGGTGACCACGGTTCCCGAAGAGGCCGCGGAGTGCCTCGTGTACGTGCAGGGTGCGTCAACCTGGTTGCACAACGGGCCGGTGGGGGAGGCCATTGCTGGGCCGGACGATCCGCGGCTGTTCCAGTCCCACGTCTACACGCCGGTCCCTGCGACCCTCGGGTCCTGGGGCGGACTGGCGAAAGGCCTCTGCCATGTGGAACTGCTGTTCGCGGAGACCTTTTTCGGGACGCCGGGGATGCGTGACTACGACATCGCCGTCAACGGGAAGACGGTCCTCAAAAACTTCGACCCTTTCACGGCGTCGGGTGGCAAAGACAAACAGATCCGGCGCGAGTTCACCGTGGATGCCCCGGACGGCGTGGTGACGGTCACCGTCAGCCGCGTCGGTACAAACAACGCCCTGGTGAGCGCCATTCGCATTACGGACGCATCGGGCAAGGTCGTCGCCCGGAGCGCGAACCCCGACGCTTTCACGGACGCCCAGGTCCAGCCCTGGAATCCGTTTTTCCAGGAGCCGCTTGCGTCGGACCTGGCCCCCGTGCTGGATCGGGTCTCGCACGGCCTGCGGCTGGTCCTCTGGCCGGCCTCGACCGACGCCGCAAGCCAGATGGCGGACGCGCTGGCGCAAAACGGCGTCGTCACCTCCGGCGGCAGCCTGGGCGGCGGCGGGGCGCCATGGAGCGGCAGCTGGTACTTCACCCGGAGGCACCGCCTGCTGGATGGCCTGCCCGCCCCCTGCGCGATGGACTGGCGCTACCAGGTCAACGCCCCGGCCTCCGGCGGCCTGGTTCTCTCCGCGCCGGGCATGGAATCGGTGATCGGCTATGGTAAGTCAGGTGATCCCCGCATCGGCCTGGGGGCAGCGGTCATCCCGTACGGTAAAGGCGAGGTCATCCTGTTTGATCTGCCGGGCCTGGTGGGCGCCCTCTCCGGCGATGCCAACGGCATCCATCCTGTGGTCGCCCGGCGGCTGCTTCTAAATGCAATCAAATAACGGTGAAGTTTGATGCACGTCACTGAGGCTTCGCTGCGATTACCCCGGCGTCAGGTACTAGCTCTGGCCGGTCTGGCGCTGGCCCGACCATTTTCCGCAGCCTGACGCGGTCGTGTTCGAGACGACGCCGGGCCACTCCGCTAATCGGCACCTCTGATCTGTGCTCCGCCGCCTCGCAGGGCATACAGGGAAGGCGAGGAATACCCAACTGGCCAATTCGGACCGCCCGGCGAACAGTGGTCGCTTGGCGCTTTCTTCTCCGCCCCCAGCTCACGATAACCAGGCAGAATTGCTGCCCGCGCCCGCTGGGTCTCCCTATCCCTTCCCCCTCCCGCTCCCCAGAATTGGGGCGGCGCGGCCTGTCTTCTTCCTCTAGCCCCGTCCATCATTTGACTTCGACACTACCCCAATACTGGGGATATAGCCGCGCCTCAGTCGGGATATCGTCGGTCATCGTCGTCTCGCCCCGGAGCGGCGTGAATAGGTAGTTGCGGCTCGTCGTCTGCGGACCGCGTGCGCCCTGCCCGGACAGCCGTACCTCCACGTCGCCGGACAGTGATGCCCCCGGCGCGAGTGGGAACTCCAGAAACGAGCGCGGCACGGCGAAGGCGGCGACGTAACCCTGGCCGTCCGGGTCCTTCTCCAGCGTTACCCGGCCGCCGGGCACGTCGCCGACGTAGTCAAACGTCACGTGCCCGCTGGCGGGCGTGTAATAGTCCTCGGCGTGTTTCGCCTGCCCGCTGACGGCCTTCATAGCGAGGAGGCGCGGCTGGCCGTTGATCTGCGCCGCCATCAGCCGCACGTCGCCGAGCGCGGCCCGGTCGCGTTGTCCTGCCGGGCCGAGGACGATCCCGGCCGTATCGCCGCCTTTGAAGGCCAGACTGGGGGTGTCGGCGCTGTTCTCCAGAGGCGTCGGGTCGCTGACGTGGAGGCGGACGTAGAGAAACTGCGCGTCGTACCCGATCTGGGCCGTCGCCAGGTCCGCGCCATTGCGGCGGAGCGTACTCACGGGGAGGCCTCCCCAGACGGACGGGTCCGTCAGCGGAGCACCCGACAGTGGCGTGACGTGCAGCGGAGCTGTGGGCGCGGCAGCTGTGACGTCGGCGTCGTAGGCCCTGTCCAGAACGACCTGACCATACCGGCGTGCCTCCCCCGCCACGGCCCCGTGAGTGAACCCGGCAACGCGGTAGGCCATGCCGGTCTGGTAGGCCCACGTTTGGTCTAGCTTGGGGAAATACTGGACGCGGCACCCGAACGTCTCGCTGCCGAAGGTGTACGGGCTTGCCGGCGGGGCCAGGCCGGGGTTGTCCATCAGCGTGTCCACGAAGAAGCCGTCATGGGTGTAAAAAGCGATCGTGCCCCACTCGCTCTGCGCGGCCAGATACTCGTTGCCGGGCGGACCGACCAGGCCGGCCATGATCCAGGTGTGGTAGACCTCCCCCGGCTTGGCGGCGGCGGTTGCCTTACGGCCCGTCATCCACAGCAGGTGTCCGTCGGGCGCGTACTTGGCGAACTTGACGGCGTTGTGCTCGCCAGTATGCCCCAATCCCTCCTGCATGGCCCGCGTCAGGGCGGGTGTGGCGTATTTCGCGTTCGTGTTGAAGCAAGCGTAGACATTGCCCTGGGCGTCGGCCCGCGCACCCAGCAGGCCAGAGCGCCACCCGCTGCCCAGGGAGCCGTCCACATGGGCGGCGTCCAGGGCGGCTGGGACGACGTAGGACGCGCGGGCCGTGTCCCACCGGATGGCCCCGTTCGTTGCGAAACCCGCTGCGGGCACCTTTAGGATGCGCCCGTCGTTCGTCATCAGGTAGAGGTCGCCGCTGGCTGCCATCCACAGGGAGCCGGTGGAGTTGTTGATCCCGGCCAGGGGGCTGCCGGCCACCGAAGTGATCTGCGTCATCTCGCCGGGCTGGGGCTTGTGGTCGCCGTCCGCATCGCTCCATAGCTCCAGGCCGGGCTTCTCCTTGCGCCCATCGGCGACGCGGGCGTGGCCGACGGGCAGCAACTGGTCGCCCTGAATCAGACAGACAGTATGCAGGCCGCTGTCGCTGACCAGATACTTCCGCCCGTTGTCGGCCAGCGTCACGAATGGCGCACCAACGGCGTCAACGAGCGTGTCTACCCCGGTGAAGCCGGCCTGCGGAAGTGACCAGTACGCCTGCGGGACGCCATTTGCGCCGGGCGAGGGGATCCTGGCCCGCGCGATGCTGGTCGGCCCTTCCAGAGTGTAGTAGACTGTCCACGGGTCCACGGGGTCGGCCCAGGCCACGGAGGAATACGCCCGCTGCCCGAACCAGCGCCCCAGAACCTTGCCGGTGGCGGCGTCCAGGCGTGACATCACTTTGGGGGGTGAGGCTTCGGCGACGAGGATGCCGCCCTGCGCGTCGGCGGCCAGCCCGGCGGGCTGGAGGAAACTGACCGGGTCGTAAGCGCCGGCCCAGGGACGTCCACCCGCCTTGCCCAGGACGGCAATAAGAGCACCCGCTGGGGAGAAGGTCTTGACCTGCTGGCTGGCCCCCTCGTCCGAGACGTGGATGCGCCCCGCCGCGTCCACGGCCAGGCCCCACGGGGCGAGCAGGCCGCGTGTGACGACCGGCTGCCCTGCTCCTCGCCCATTAGGAAATTCCAGCACTTGCGCCATCCGGCCCGGCACGTAGGAGACCGCAAACAGGTTACCGGAGAAGTCTCGGGCCAGGCCGCGCGGGCCGGGGCAGGCCAGTTCGCGGACCGGCGCACCGGTTTCGGGGTCCAGGACGCGGATGACGTTCTGCGAGTAGACCGATGCGAACACCTCGCTCGCACTCGCCGCCAGGCCCGCCGTCTCGGGCTGGGAGCCGAAGGGTGAGCTTTGCTTCGGCACGGCCGCCATCTTGCTGTGGCTGATCGGCACGGTCGCCGCGCCGCCGAAGGGGAGGATCTGGCCGGTGGCGGCGTCCAGCCGCAGCAGCTCAGGATTGTTGTCGTTGTAGTTGACGAAGACGTATTTGCCGCCGGCCGCAACGGCCCAGTGCGGGCCGAAGCCGCCGCCCACGAACGGCGTCTTGCGCCACAGGACCCGCCCCGCGTAGTCGGTCTTGACGACTGCCCGCCCGTCTTCGGCCGCCACCCAGAGGAAATACAGGCCCGTCGCGTCCGCCGCCGTCCCGACGCAGGCCCCGTGGTCGCCGCCCCAGCCGCCCCGGCCGTCCGCCGTCTCGTAAGCGGGGTGGCCTGACGTGCCCGCCGCCCCCATAAACTGCGCTTCCAGACCGTCGGAGAAGTAAGCGCCCCACCGGTACACGCCGGGGGGCACGGGAGCGCCCCATTGGTCGTGCCCGTCCCAGAAGACGGAAAGTGGGCCGGGTGAGTGGCCCTCGCCGCCCATCAACTCACGGATGACCTCGCCGCGCGGCCCGAGGATATTGACCGAGACCTTCTTCAATGTGCCGGACTTGCCGGGGGCGGGCACGTCCAGCGTGATCGGCACGCCCACGGGCCTGGGGACCAGGGCGGCCAGCGCCTCCCGCATGGTGACGTGCACGGGGGGGAGGCCACCAGTCGGGCTGAACTCGACCTGTCCCCAGGTCTCGGCCTGGCTGAAGGCGAACGTGCCGGGGTTGGTGCGGTACAGGCCTGCTGTCTGCGTATCGCCGCCCCAATGCACCTGCCAGACCGCCGTCATCCGCTGGCCCGGTCCGAACGGGTTGTGGCCCCCAGGCACGTGGAGGGCGGACCAGGGGATGCGCGCCTCGACGACGTAATACTCTGTCCCGTGCTGCTTGATGACGACCCGCGTGCCGGCGGGGTTCGCGGCGCTCCCCTTGTCAAAGGCTACGCCGTAGGAGACGTTGAGGTAGTCGGCATTCGTCTGCGAGTTCTTCCACAGCGACAGGTGGACCACCCGGTCGCTGGCCTTGACGGCCGCGTCCCTGGGCGTAAGCGGGGCGGGCAGTGCGGGGTCGGAGGCCAGGCGGAACTCCAGAATATCGCCCCCCCAGAAGGCGTCCACGGGGTTGTTGGGGTTGTGCAGGCCCCGGCCAGGCAGGCTGACCTTTGCGCTGACGTAGAGGGCGTCCGCGTCATATTCCAGTGCGACATCGGCGTGGAGCCGCTCGGCCGTCTCGGGGGCGATCCAGATCGGTTCCTGGGCCGACAGGTCCCAATCCGACAGGTCCCCGTCAATAACCGGAGCTTGGCCCCCCGGCGTCGGCACCGCCTTCATCACGCCATTCGTCAGGTCCATAGCCCGCCCCCCCCGCCCCGCGAGGAGGATCGCCAGGGCCGCCGCGACAAGGCCGACCTGCGTTTTTTGACTCTGTCTCATAACAAAACCTTTCGTGTGAGCGGACAAGGAGGCCCCTTTGCCTTTCGGCAGGGGAGAAATTGCCCCAGTAGATTAGGTCGGCATTACCAGGTTCATGAACCGTAGGCCCGGCACTGGAAGTGCCGGACTACCCGGAGGAAACACCTCTGGAATTGAAGACAACTGTGAAAGATAACCGCGTCGGGGCAGGGCTTGGCCCTGCCCTCCTCGTCCTTATCTGCTCCTCAGTCGCGGAGCGGCTTTCACCGAGTAGACCGGCACTTCCAGTACCGGGTCTTACGCCACCGGGGGAGCCTCACCGAACTGCGTGATGACACCCGCATAGCCATAAGTAATACAGGTGTATGGATTTTATGGACACGCCAAGCCCCCATGATAGGCCTATTATATCGGTCGTAATGCTATATGTCAAGGCTATCAAAACACAATTTCTCTCTTATTCTTGCATGAAATGTGCGTCCTCTACGTTATAAAGTGAGCTGGCTAAAAAAATGCCTTCTACAAAACCTCACGGGGCTTGACAAAATTCAAATGCCGTGTTATGATACACCTGTTACGAAAATAACACAGGGCTTGGGGAGCCACCCCCCAACAACCCTCTGTGCGAGTCCAGTTGTAGGATTCGATCTGCTTGTTTTTCATCGTTCACGAAAGTGCCACCTATGTCCGTCACCACCATACGGGGAACGAAGCGGCCCGCTTATCAGGAGATCGAGGACGATCTCCGGCAGTGCATCCAGTCGGGGGGCTGGCTGGTGGGGACGCTGCTGCCCAGCCGGCGTGTGCTGGCGGAGCGGTACGGCGTCAACGTTGGCACCCTCCAGAGCGCCATCAGCGCCCTGCTGGCCGACGGTACCCTGCGGGCCAACCCGCGCCAGGGGACGGTGGTGGCGCGTGGTGCGTCCGGCTATGATGGCGTCCGGCGAGACGCCCCGGCGGGCGTGGCCTCCGCAGGAGCGGTGCCTTCCCCGTCCGCCCACGCCACCCTGGGGATTATTGCCGGCCTTTGGTCCCCGTCGTGGGACCCGGCGACGCTGACTCGCTACGACCGGTGGGGCGGGGCCACCCTGGACGGTCTGGAACACGGCATGGCGGAGGTCGGCGGGGCCACGCGCTTTTTCAACCGGATGAAGCCGAATCGGCCGCCGCTGTCCGATGTGGACTGCCTCCAGGCCCTCATAGCAGAAGGCGTGGACGCGGTGGTGATTGTCTTCCCGCGCAGCGAGGACACCGCCCTGCACGACCTGCTCACCCAGACCCCGCCGCCGTGCGTGCCTCTCGTGTTCATCGCGTCGTCGCGGTTTGAGTACCCCTTTCCCTACGTGTGCAACGACCAGCGGGCGGGCGGGTATCAGGCGGCGATGCATCTGATCCGGGCGGGCTACCGCCGCCTCGTCTTCCTGTCGCCGTTCCACAAGGACTGGGTTGAGGATCGCGTGACGGGGGCGCGGCAGGCCGCCTCGCACAGCGCCGCGTCAGGGGTGACCCTGACTGTCCACGCCACGGCCCCGGACGGCGAGGTAAACTTGCATCTGTCGGGCTACCAGGAGGAGGCCGGGTACGTGTGCGCTGAGGGGGCGCTCCGGGCCGGGATGCTGGATCGGGCGGGTATGATCGCCGCCAACGACCATACCGCGATTGGTCTGCTCCGGGCCGCCGGGGAGCGGGGCTTGACGCCGGGTCGTGACTTCGGACTGGTCAGCTTCGACAACTCGTTCGACGCGCGTTCACATGGCCTGACCAGTCTGCGCCCGCCGCTGGAGGCGATGGGACGGGAGGCGGCGCGTCTGGCTCTGTGCGCCCTGCGTGGCGAGGATCTGCCCCAGCAAGTGATGCTGCGCTCGGACCTGATCCCGCGCACCTCTACGCAGTTCGCGCCGGACTCGCGCCGCCTGCCCCGAACCACCGTAGACGAAAGGAGGTCGCTACAACCCATTCTGCCGTAAAGGCCCCCGCCGCTGTAATATTCCGCGCCGGGGGCGGTCACTTCACGTTACACATGGCCTAAAGCGGTTCTTGCAACATATTTGCAAGATCGGGAATCGCCGCTGCCAGATCTGCAACGCCGGAACCATTCACGCTGAGACGCCGCCAGCCTCCTGGCGTAAGGAAAAGGAAATGAACAAGAGACAAGGTTTTACACTGATTGAACTGCTCGTTGTCATCGCTATTATCGCGATTCTCGCAGCGATACTCTTCCCTGTTTTCCAGAAGGTCCGGGAGAACGCTCGCCGCGCGAGCTGCGAGGCCAACGATAAGCAGTGGGGCCTGGCCTTGATGCAGTACGTTCAGGACGGCGACGAGCAGATGCCCCTGATGGGCTACGAGACAGCTAGCGGCGTGCCGGCAGCCCTGCGACTGCCCACCTCCAGCTACTGGTACAACGCGATCTACCCCTACACAGCTGGGCGCGCCATCTACGGCTGTCCCAGCGACTCCAGCTCGACGAATGACCTGAGCCAACACGGATTGCCGGACGCCAATGGCAAAAACATTGTCGGCACCAGGATGTCTTACCTTGCCAACGACAACCTCTGCAACGTCAGCAACCCAAATACCCCGCAGCAGGCCTACCATCCTGTGAGCATTGCAGCCATCGTCGCGCCGGCGGACACGATCTTCATGGCCGAAGGGGTACGAGGCTTCGGCTTGCCCTACTTCGCCCAGAACATCAGCCCTTTCATCTCCGGCTCAACGACGGGTACCCCGAACTGGTGGGGTGGCACCCCCCCGAGCTGGATGGGCACGACCGGGCAGGGCCTGCCGTTCCACGCGGGCGGGGCGAACTTCACCTTCTCAGACGGGCACGTCAAGTGGGTCCGGGTGCGTCAGGACGGCTCGGGCGCCACCGGTGGCTCGACCCTGGAGAACGTGCTGCCTTGGTCCAAGTACTGCGATCCAACCCAGCAGCACATCAACGACAACCCGATACCCGACAGCGCCAAGTGGCTCTGACCGGGCCGGGGCTGCTTGACCAGCTGTGGCGTGTGGGGGGCACCGCCTCAACGGTGCCCCCATCCGTGCCCCGCCAGACAAGCAAGAGAGGAGTGAGCATGAGCGTAGAATACAAGAACCGCCGGTGGGCCACTCTCGCGGCCGCACTGCTCGTTGGGGCCATGAGTGGCTGTTCCCACAAGGAACAGGCGACTCCCACCCCGCCGGTAGGGAGCACCTCCGCGAACGCCGGGCCTGAGGCCGCGTCCAGCCCTCGCGGGTTTGGGGTCCAGATCCCGGCGGATGCCAACGTCCCCGACGACGTGCGGGCGCGCATCCCGACGCTGCCGCCAGGCGGCGGCGGCAACTGACGTTACGCGCGGCCCCCGCTGCTTAGGCCGGTCCGCGCGTCACAGCCATCAAGACCAAAAAGACCGTAATGCCAAGAAAGAGCGCAATGACCGAAACGAACGAAGCGGGGCGCATACTTGAGAGCCAGAAACTGCCGGCCGCCGAGAAGCGGGCCGCCCTCGGAGCCGTGATTGAGTCGGTGTACCCGCAGAAAGATGGGGCTGAGTATCAGAGGGTAGGGGGCTATGGGGCGAGGGTCCAGTTCCTGCCGAGCGTGTTCACGCCTCAGATGGAAACTGTCCAGGCCTCCGGGAAGAAGTGCTGCCTGAATTTCATGGCGGCGTAACGGTCGGTCATGCCGGCGATGAAGTCGGTGACACGGCGGGCGCGGTCTGGAACTGACAGGCCCTCAAAGGCCTGGGGGCCGACGCTAATGTCGTCGAGGGGCAGGAGCATCTGCATAGACCCCATGTACAATCGGAACAGCTCTTTGAGCATGAACTGGGCCTTGTGCATCTCGACATTGCCCCGCGTGTCTATGGTGTAGACGTTGGCGTACATGTAGTCTTTGAGCTTGTTCGTGGCGGACAAGACCCCGCCGGTCATCTTCACTTCAGGCAGGCCGACGCTGCTTTCCAGCACGTTCATTACCATCGTCCCGATGCGCTGAGAATGGGTACGGCCGAGTACGTCCAAAGTGTCCTGGGGAAGCTCTTCCATCGTCAGGACGCCGGCCCGGACGCTGTCGTCTATGTCGTGGTTGATGTAGGCGATCCGATCGGCGATGCGGACGCACATACCCTCCAGCGACGTTGGCAGGTTAGTCCCCTCAACGATGCCTAGGTCCTTGCTGCCTTTGGAGTGGCCCAAGATGCCGTCCCGGACCTCCCAGGTCAGGTTCAGCCCCTGACCGTGCTTCTCCAAGACGTCCACGATCCGCAGGCTCTGATCATAGTGCTTGAACTCCCCGTCCGGCACATACTCGCGCAGGACTTCGTCCAAAGCCTCCTCGCCGCCGTGGCCGAAGGGGGTATGCCCCAAATCGTGGGCGAGCGTAATCGCCTCGGTTAAATCCTCGTTCAGCCGGAGGGCGCGGGCGAGGGTGCGGGCGATCTGGGCGACTTCCAAAGTGTGGGTGAGGCGCGTCCGGTAATGGTCTTCCTCGGGATCAATGAAGACTTGCGTCTTGTGCTTGAGGCGCCGGAAGGCTTTGGAATGGAGGATGCGGTCGCGGTCGCGCTGGAAATCCGTGCGAATGGGGTCCGGGGCTTCCGGCTTCGTCCGGCCGCGCGTTTGGGCGGACTGGGAGGCGTAGGGAGAGAGTATCTGCGCTTCCAGGGCCTCCTGACGCTCGCGAAACTGGTTGGGGGCCAGAAGATCGGGCGTCATTTGGAAAGCTCCCGTGAACGCTCGGCCGATGCCCCGATGGCGTCAATCAGGGCGGTACGAAGGCCCGCTCGCTCCAGAACAGTCAAGGCCGCGATGGTCGTGCCGCCCGGCGTGGTGACGTTGTCTTTCAGCTGTGCGGGGTGTTCATCCGATGACAGGACCATCTGGGCTGCTCCCAATACAGTCTGAGCGGCGAGGAGGCGGGCCGTGTCGCGGGTCAGACCCTCCTTGACACCGCCGTCGGACAGGGCCTCGATTATCAGGTAGACGTAAGCTGGGCCGGAGCCGGAGAGGCCCGTCACGGCGTCCAGCAGCCGCTCGGGGACCTCAACGGAGAGGCCGACGCCCCCGAACAGGCTTTCCGCCAAACGCAGGTGCTCGGCCGTGGCGTGCGTGCCGAGGCTGAGGGCGGTCGCACCCTGGCCGACCAGACAGGGCGTGTTCGGCATGGTGCGGACGATCGGAATGGCACCCGTCAGAAGTGACTCCATTTTTTCCAGACGGATGCCGGCGGCGATGGAGATGACCAGGTGGGACGGGGTGAGGGAGGGGGCGATCTCCC
>JAYTRQ010000772.1:0-2725 GCA_043746125.1 Armatimonadota bacterium
TGACCCTGCCCTATGGCCGGGTCCAGATGCGGCCGGACGTCGTCCGGGTCCGCCCCTCCGAAGGCGGGGCTTTGGTAGTCGCCCGTCGGCTGACCGGCAAGCCCGGCGGTGACGACCATACAAACATTCGCCTGGCCCTGTTCCGCCGGGCCGCGCAGGAGACACACCCGGATCGCCCCCTGCGCCTCCATCTGCATTACCTCCTCGATGGGTCGGTCCTGGAGATCGAGGCGCCTGACACGCCCTACAAGCTCAAGCTGGAAGCCGCTCGTGTAACGAAGTATGAGAACGCCGCGCGGGGGATCGCTCTGGGCATGTTCCCGGTGAACGAGGGGGACGAGTGTAAGACCTGCGGATATGGCCTGATCTGCCCACTGTAGGTAGGAGCGGAATCGCCCCCTGGGCCCCAATTCGGGGGGAGTCAGAACCCCTCCCGGCTCATTCCTCTGCACTGGCAGACCCGGAGGGCGGGAGAGAAGCGACTTGTCGCGGGTGGGCTCCAGCTCCCCAGAGCTGGGGCGGGGGGCACCTCCCACTTTTCTTATGATTTCCCTCTGGCATCTTTTCCCGATTCGTGTTATACTGACCTAGACGCTTGCCTGAGAGCCACCCGGAGGCCTCAGTGCGTCCCAGGTTCGCGGACCCAGCGACGTCCGCCACTCCCGCTCGACTGGCGGGAGACGGTGGAAAGACGACCGGAGAAACATCATGCACTACTTCGATACCCTCACACGGCGACTGAGTCGCGGCACGGCCGCCGCGCTCACGCTGCTGGCTCTGACCGCCGGGGCACATGCCCAAACGCCCTTGGTCCCGATGGACCCCGCCCTAATCCACCGGCACGTCCGAGTGGCCCCGCCCCCGAACTTCGGCCCGACGATCCTATCTGGCCCCAGCGTCGTGACACGGCCCCGGTCCGGCGGCCTCGCGGCCGGGCTTGCCCGCCTTCACGTCCGTGCGAACACGAGTACCGCACCCCCATTGGCAGGCTGGGTGTCGGTCGGCCCAAACAGCATCCAGAACGCGGCGGGTACGGTCGGCGGCGTCGCGGACGCCGTTTCGGGCCGCGTCACAGGGCTGGCCGTGGACCCGCTTAACGACAGTACCTTTTACGTCGCCTCGGCAGGCGGCGGCGTGTGGAAGACGAGCAACGGCGGCCAGAGCTACGTCGCCACGACCGACTTCCTGGGCGACACAGCGATGGGCAGCATCGCCGTCGCCCCGTCCAATGGCAGCATCATTTACGCCGGCACCGGCGAAGCCAACAACTCTGGCGACAGCAAGTACGGCAACGGCCTGCTGAAGTCCACCGACGGCGCGGCAACCTGGTCCGTCATCCCCGGACCGGGCGGCGTCTTCGTCCGCCGGTACGTGTCGAAGGTCGTCATCAACCCGACCAACCCTAGCATCGTCTACCTGACGCTCTCAGGCGGCGGCAACGACGGCGTCTGGAAGAGTACGGACGGTGGCAGCACCTGGGCCAACGTGACGGCGGCAGCGGGCCTGAACTCGGGCGGGTCTTACAGTGACTTGGTCCTGGACCCGTCGGCCCCGAATACACTTTATACGGCCGCCGACGGCGTGTACAAGACGACCGACGCCGGAAACACCTGGGCCAAACTGGCGGGTGGTCTGCCCACGGCGAACGTCGGGCGCATCGCCCTGACCCTGGCTGCTTCCGCGTCTGGCACACTCTACGCCTCCATTGCCGACTCCAGCACGTCCGGCCTGCTCGGCCTGTACAAGACGACCAACGGCGGCGCGGCCTGGACCAAACTCACAGCGGCCCCCAACTACCTCGGCGGTCAAGGCTGGTACGACAACGCCGTCGTCGTCAGTCCCACTAACCCGAACCAGATCTTCGCCGGCGGTCAGGTCAACTATGGCGGCGGGGCAGGCGCCCTCTACGCCCTGGCAGGTTCCCAGGACGGCGGGGCGACCTTCCAGGACTACAGCATCGGCGTCGGTAACAACGGGCCGCATACGGACCTGCACGCGCTGACGTTCACCGCCGACGGGGCCACCCTGCTGGACGGCAACGACGGCGGCGTCTGGCGGCTGGAGAACCCCAGCGCGGCCGGCAGCGCCTCGACGACGCAGTGGTCGGATCTGAACGCGAACTTGGGGACGATCCTGTTTACCGGCGTCGCACTCCACCCCACCGACCCGACGGTCGCCTACGGCGGCTCGCAGGACAACGGGACCGAGAGGTACACGGGCAACACGGCCTGGACTCAGGTTCTCGGTGGCGATGGGGGCTTCGTTCGGGTGGACCAGAGCAACCCGCAGACGGTCTACCACGAGTACTACGGCATCTCGCTGGAGCGCTCCGACAGTGGTGGTGCGCTCGGGTCTTGGAACGGCAAGTTGACCGGCATCAATGGGGGCGACCCCGCAAACTTCTATGTGCCCTACAAGCTGGACCCGGCGAACCAGTCGCGTGTGATTTACGGCACGAACCACGTTTACGAGTCCGTGAACAAGGGCGACAATTTCGCCGCCATCGGGACGCCGGGCACGGCCGGCTTTAACCCCAGCGGAAGCCCGCTCGACAGCCTAGGCGTCAACGGGAGCACAATCTACGCGGCGGCGGGCGGCAACGTCTACGCGACCACCAACGATGGCGCGAGCTGGGCGGACGTCAGCCTGCCCGGAAACGCCGGCTCCATCACGGATATTTTCGTCAACCCGACCAACGCACAGGACGTCTACGCGGCGCGCGGGG
>JAYTRQ010000773.1:0-2722 GCA_043746125.1 Armatimonadota bacterium
CCGCCCGGCGCAGGCGGACGTTCAGGTCTACGTCTTCATTATACATGAAATAGTGCGGATCGAAGCCTTTGACTTGCTGCCAGGCTTCGCGCCGGATCAGCATGAATGCGCCGCAGATCTGGTCCACGTCGCGAGGGCCGTCTGCCGGGGGAGTGGATGGCCGTGGCAAGCGCGGGAACGAGCCGATAAACGTCTGCTCGCGGAAGACTCCCCCAAGCGTCGGGTCGTCGCCCCAGGACGTCTGGTCGCGGCCATCCGGCCACAACAACTGCCCTCCGACCAGCCCGGCGTCCGCGTTGGCCTCCAAGTAGGCCAGGCTTTCGGACAGGGCGCGGGGCAGGACCTCGGCGTCCGAGTTGACCAGGGCGAAGAACCGGCCCCTTGCGGTGGCCAGCGCGGCGTTGTTGGCCCGCCCGAAGCCGACGTTGCCGCCGGTCTCAATCAGGCGCACGACCGGGAACTCGGCCCGGACCATGTCTACGCTGCCATCGGTCGAGCCGTTGTCGGCGACCAGTATCTCTAACACGGCCTCGCCTTCCGCCTGCCGGGCCAGCAGGGAGCGGAGGCAGGCGCGGAGCAGATCGCGCGTGTTGTAGGAGACGACGGCGACGGAGACGTCGGGAGAGTCCCCCCCAAGTATAGACGCCCCGGAGTCCCCCCCCGCCCCCAATAATGGGGGTGCCGGAACGGACGTGACGGCAGCCTCTCCGCGTTCCCCTCCGGCACCCCCATTATTGGGGGCGCCCTCCAGGGCGTCTATACTTGGAGGGGACTCAGACTCACTCATGTACCAAAAAAACCCGCGCGGTAATCCGCCAGCACGTCCGCGACGCCGCCGTCGCGCACCAGCTTACCCTTGTCCAGCCACAACACGCGGTCGGCCAGGCGCTCCACATGGTCTAACTCGTGCGTCACCATCAGAATGGTCTTGCCCTGCGCCTTGAACTCCTCCATCTTGCGGAAACACTTCTCCTGGAAACCCTCGTCACCCACGGCCAGGCCCTCGTCCACCAGCAGCAACTCGGCGTCCAGATGCACGGCGACGGCGAAGCCCAATCGGAGCTGCATCCCCGACGAGTACATCCGCACGGGCAGGTCCATCGCCTGCCGGTCCAATTCGGCGAAGTCCAGAATGGCGTCGTACTTCTCCGCCACCTGCTCCTCGGACAGCCCCAAGATGACGCCGTTGAAGAAGACGTTCTGGTTGCCGGTCAACTCCGTGTCAAAGCCCGCACCCAGTTCCAGCAGGCTCATCATGCGGCCTTCCAAGCGCGCCTCGCCCGCCGTGGGCAGGTAGATGCGGCTCAGGATAGAAAGCAGCGTACTCTTGCCGGACCCGTTGCGCCCGACCAGGGCGGCTGTCTGGCCCTTGGGGATCTGGAACGTGATGTCGTCCAGGGCGCGGCGGATCTCAAAGCCGGACGCAGTTTCGCGCCGGACCAGCTTCTTGGCAAGGGCAGCGGCGTGGCCCTTGAGCGAGGTGAATGAGCGGTGGTAGACGCGGAACTCTTTGACCAGGCCAGAGACGGAGACGGCGGGACCCCCCTCCCCGGCTTCGCCGGTACTCCCCCCGAAGCGGAGGGAGGAAGAGTTAGGGCCAGCACTGGTGGACGACTCTTCTCCGAAAACTCCTCCCCCTCCCGCTTTGGGAGGGGTGGCGAACTTGTGAGCCGGGGTGGGTTCCATCAGGGCCGCTCCGTGAACCGCCACTTGTGTGCGTTGAAGAATGAGTAGCCAGCCAGGCAGAGGGCGAAACTCGTCACCGTCGTCAGCAGCAGATACCGCCAGTCGAACGGGGCGCTCAGGACCGTGGGGGCGTTGACGTTGGAAATGGTGGTCATGCCGAAGAAGACCTGCTTGAAGGCCGTGATGATCCATGCCAGCGGGTTCAGCAGGTATAGGTGGTATAGCCACCAGGCGAGCGTATGGCCCAGGAACGAGCGGTTGGGGATGCGGGCGGAGAAGAAGACGTTCTCGGCGAAATAGATGATCGGCAGCAGGTAAAACAGGAAGCCCATGACCAGGTTCAGGATGAACTTGACGTCCTCGTAGAAGACGTTGGCTGTGGCGACGAAGAACGACACGCCCAAAGTCATCGCGAAGAGCAGGACGATCAGCCAGGGCAGCAGCAGGATCTGCGGCGGTGGCGCGACGCTGCCGCCGTGGAGCAGGGGCGTCAGGACCCAGCGGTAGATCATAAAGACGCCCAGTGAGATCCCAAACTGCACAAAGGACTGGCAGACGGTGGCGATCAGGGGAATCTCGCGCGGGAAATAAACTTTCTTGAGCAGGCCCAGCTTCACCAGAACGGACGTGGACGAGTCGGAGATGGCGGTCTGGAAGAACGTCCACGGAACGGTGGCGCAGAAGATGTAGGCGCTGAGGTTCTTCGGCCCAGAGTTCAGAATGTAGCCGATGGCGACGGTCAGCACGAAGACCTGGATCAAGGGATTGATCATGGTCCAGGCGACGCCGACCACGGAGTTCTTGTAGCGCACGCGCAGGTCGCGCTCGACCAGGGTACGGACGAGGTGCCGGTAGCGCCACAGTTCACGGAACTCTTCCAGAAGGCCGGGGCTGCCGCTGCGGGCGGTGATGACGACCGAAGAAGGCGAGGCTGAAGAGAGCGAGACCGATGACGGCGGTGTCAGGGGCCAGGGCGTGGACATGGGTTAGGCCACTCTGTCCTCGTCCGGCTCATCACCCGCCTCCAGGTGCGCTC
>JAYTRQ010000774.1:0-8515 GCA_043746125.1 Armatimonadota bacterium
TCAGGGCCTGTGCGGCCGGTGTCACTTGGTCAGTCTCGGTGATCTCTAGGATCTCAGTGATTTCGGCCACGATGGCCTCCTTCCAGCGCCGCTCCCTAGCGACGCTTTTTCTTGGGGTGTACTTTCTTCGGGGCGATCACGCCCTTGGCGGCCGGAGCCGTGCCGTTGGAGGGCCGCATATTACCACCGGGCTTTGCTTCGGCCTCAAGGCGCGGCATGGCGCCGTTTGTGTAACTGCCATTGCCATTGCTGCCGTTCTTGGCACCGTTGCCGTTACGGCTGCCGTCAAGCAGGATCGCCGGCCCCGTCCCCGTCCCACCGGACAGCGCTGGCATCCCCCTCATGTAGTACTTCTGCTGGGCAGTAGACAAAATGTTGAACGTCAGGTAGTAAAGCACGAAGGCCGACGGGTAGTGGTACTGCATGAAGAAGTAGGTCGTCATGAACGGCGTCATGATCGTCATCATCTTCTGCGTTTCGGCCTGCTGCGGGTCCATCGCAGGCGTGATGGTCATCCTCTGCGTCACGTACATGGAACCTGCATACAGGATCAGTAGGGGCCAGTCCGGCTGGCCCAAGTTGATCCCCAGGATGTTCGGAAACTGATGCGATAGGCTACTGCCGATCCACAGAAACGTTCCGCTGGCGAAGTGGTACTGGTAGACCGAGATCATCTGGAGCAGCAGAATCCAGGCCGGCATTTGGAAGAGCAGGGGCGCACAGCCTGCGGCTGGATTTACGCCATGCTCTTTGTAAAGCTCCATCGTCTTCTTGCCAAGCACTTCTTTGTCGTTCTTGTGCTTGGCTTGCAGTTCTTTGATGTACGGCTGGAGCTTCTGCATCTCCCGCATGGACGCATACTGCTTATTTGCAACCGGCGTCAGTGCCAGCTTCACCAGAACCGAGATCATAATGATCGCGATCCAGTAAGAGTAGGTCTGGCGGCCCGTGATCGATACCAGATAGTCCATCACGTGATACAGGCCAGCGCGGATGATGTGGAGCGTCGTGCTGCGCGGCGTGATGGTCTTGTTGAACAGGTCCAGGGCGGTGCCGACGCGCTTGACCTCGGCGGCGACGTTGGGATCGGTTGGAAACGTGTTGTGCAAGGCCTGGAGCGACTGGATGGCCCCGCTCTTGTCCTGCAAATAATGTTCGTTTAAACTAGCCTGCTGCCAGAGCGCCTGATGGGCATACTCGGTATGGCCGTAGGCGCGGCTTGAGACGACGGCCTGATATTCGCGAACAGCCTGATAGGCGCGGCGATGAGCGATCTCGTCGTTGTTCATCAACGCAGCCGCCTGCGCCTCTGCCTGGAGCCGCTGGGCAACCCCATAGGCGGGCGGCACGTCCCCGTTAGGGGCCTGTGCCTGCGCGGTCAGGCCGAAAACAAACAAAAACGCCGCGCAGAACAAAATCCGAGAGGCGGCGGTGTGGTTCTTCATAACTCTCCCAAGCACGAGCGATTCATTTGACTGGGTCATACCCGCCCGGATGGAACGGGTGGCAGCGGCAGATGCGCGCCAGGGCAAAGGCCAGGCCACGCACCGCGCCATGCCGCTCGATAGCCTGAACCGCATATTCGGAGCAGGTCGGGCGGAACCGGCAGGCGGCCGGCATCCAGCGTGAGACGTACTTCTGGTAGATACGGATGGGGACGATCAAAACGTGCCGCATCGTCTGCCTCTATCTTAGGCCCCTTGGCTTAGGCCCGCTTGCCGTGCCAGATCAGCCACTTCAGCCGCGATCTGTGCGAAAGAAGCGTCCGTCGCCAACGTCCGGGCCACGAAGAGCCCGTCCAAAGGGCGCGACAGCGTCGGCAGGAGGTCCTGTCGGCAGATCTCGCGCAGGCGGCGCTTCAAGCGGTTGCGATCGTGGGCGCGTTTGGCGATCTTCTTGCTGATTACAAAGCCCAACCGTGAGACTCCCCCCTCACGGGGCGACCGGAAGCGCACATAGAGCGCTAGGTGCGGCGTGGCCCATGATTGCCGGCGCTTATAGACGGCCTGGAAATCCCGGCTGCGCTTTAGGCGTGAGGCTCGCGGCAGCATGAGTTGGTCTACTTGTTCTTAGGGATGCGGACCGTGTGCGTAACGGTCAGTTTGTAGCGGCCCTTGGCGCGACGGCGCTTAAGGACGTTGCGGCCATCCGGGGTGCTCATGCGGGCGCGAAATCCGTGCGTCTTCATCTTGTGCCGGACATTCGGCTGATACGGTCGTTTCATGGTCGGGTTCCTTCAGGGTTACGTTGTGGTCTACGTTTTGACGCTTAAAGAGGTTTATTATAGCACGTAAGCCCCCAGTTTGGCAAGCCGTCCGGCGGCTTGACAGGCGGGGCGCATCGTGTTATACTGTGCCATCTTCTCTATTTACGACGTCGGGATAGTCCCCGGCCAGGAGCAATTCATAAATGGCGGGCTGGAAACTACGCAAGGACAAGACACAGTCGGAGACGGCCGACGCGGCAGCGATGGAAGCCGTCTCCCCCACCACAGAACCCTCTCCTTCCATTCCCGGTGCGGAGATTTACGTTCTCCCCGTGGTTGAAGATGACGCGGAGCCAGCATCACGGTGGGAGATGCCGGAGGAGAAGTGGCAGAACTCATCCGAGGCCACTGTCTTAGCGCCGGTCGAAGACGAGCCGACTACGGAACACGAAGTGGCCTCCCCGCAACCGAAGTTCTTCGACCTGAGCGGCGAGCCACTTTTGGAGCCGGACCTGGAAATGCCGGGCCACACGATGGAGGCCGGTGAGCCATTACGCTTCGAAGAAGAGGAAGAAGTCGAAGAGGGTGAGAAAGTCAAGGATGAGGATCCGTTGGTCCTCATGGACTACTCTAAGCCGCCTCCTGCACCGATCCCATTGACGTTCGAGGCCGCGCCCGCCTTCGAGGCCATTCCTGAAGTAGACAGGATCACGCCTACGCTTCGCATGGATCGGAGCGAGCTTGCCGACGCTATCCCCACCCCGCCTGTACTAGAAGGCGTTCCACTGGTCGCCCCGTTCGTTCTGGATTTCCCGCCGGCCGCCCCACCTGTCGAAGCGACCCACCGGCTCGTGATGCGCCTCGGCCGCCTCTCTGCCGCGTTCGAGCTGGCAAAGGCTGTGTCCACTATCGGCCGCCCCGACAGCGCCCTGCACTACTATCCGGACGTCGAGGTCGAATTGGATGACGCCGTCTCACGCCGCCATGCCGAAGTGCTGCACCGTGGTGGCGAGTATTACGTCGTGGACACCGGTAGCACGAACGGCACTATGCTGAACGGCGAACTGCTGCCGGCTCACGAGGAACGTCTGCTGGCCCACGGGGACCGCATCCGGGTGGGAGAGCGCACGGAGCTGATCTTCGAGTGACACCACTGATCGTCACGCAGAACGTCGTGAACGTCTACGCCGAGCCGGACTCGGCTTCCGACGTGGTCACTCAGGCTGTGATGAACGACCATGTCGAAGGTCGGGAGGAGCGGAATGGCTTCTGCCAAGTGACGATGGACGACCGGTACGGCGGCTGGGTTGTCCAGGCGATTCTAATCCCGCAACCGGACATTTCTGACTATGCCCTGACCACGATTTCCACCCTCTTTGCTGACGTCTTCTCAAACCCTACCCCATGCTCAGAGATCGTCACCAAGCTCGTCGTCGGCACGCGGGTCGCATTGGACCGCCGCGCCGGAACCGGCGATTGGGTCCCTCTGCTTCTCCCCAATAGTCAGACTGGCTACGTCCACAGCGTCAGCCTGAATTTACAGCCAAACCCACCGGAGATTGAACTGCGGGCGCTTCGGGACACGGTCTCAAGCACCGATCTGCGTGCCGCCTTAGGACGACTTGCGGCAGAAACGGCCAAGCGCTTCGTCGGCACGCCTTACCTGTGGGGTGGCACCACACCGTTCGGCCTTGACTGCTCAGGGCTGGCACAGATTGCTTATAAACTGACCGGCGTGCAGCTCTTGCGCGACGCCCATTTGCAATTAGGCGACAAACGTTTTGTGCGGGTGGAGGAAGGTCAATCGCTGGAGACGGCACTCCTGGAAGACGGCGATTTAGTCTTCTTCAGCCGCCGGGACGACAAGCAGCCCACGCACATAGGCCTCGCACTGGGAGAGGGCCGCTTTGTCCATGCCCGGGGCGGGCGAGGAGTCCGGATGGACGACTGCGACTCGGAGGAGTATGGGGCGACCTACGTCGGGGCGATCCGGCTGTCACCGGACGCCGATCTTGCGATCCAGGCGGCGTAGCACGGGATTGGCCTCAATGACGTGGGAGAGCGAGTATCGTTCGCACCAGAGGTGGAACGCAACAAGCGCGGCGACGAGGACGGCCTGCCACAGCAGAGGGAAGAAGATCGCGCCCGCCAGGCCTAAGATAGCCCCGAAAGCGTTGGAGCCGGTATCGCCGAGCATGACGGAGGCCGCAGAGTCAAGCGGGTAGAGGATCACGGCGAAGGCCAGGGCCGCACTGGGCAGGAGCCCCGCATACAGGGCATGGTGCGCCCACAGGAACCCGGTCAGCGCTGCCACCCCGACGAAGAAGCCGAACAGGCAACGTCCGGGCCGCAGGTCCAGCAGGTTCAGAGAGTTCGCCGAGAGGGCGATTAAGAGGGCCGCCAGCAGGACGCGCAGGGGCGTTCTCGGGTAGGCCAGCAGGAAGCCCGCCGTCAGAGCGATCACCCCCCCACCCAGCGCTTTGGCCGCGCCGGTCGTCAGCCGCCCCCGCGCCAGACTCCGGAAGTGCCCTTTAAACCCACCGACGCTGCGGTCCCCCCGCAGATCGTCCAGCAGCCCCAGCCCACCGAACCCCAGCGTGACCAGGAAGTAGTCGGCGGCGAGACTCGTATGCAGGCCACCTAAAAACCACTCGCACAGATAGAAAAACTCGCCGCCCAGCACAAAGGCCAGGCCGGCGAGGAAGGGGATGCGTTGGCCGCGAAAGTTCGTGCGGCGCAAATCGTAATAGCTCGTGACCCAGAACGTCCCACCGAAGCCGAAGGCGAGAGCGAAGGCCAGCAGTAGGAGTTCAGGTCCGGTCACTTGGTCATCGCCAGCGGCACGAACGTCCGTGCGCGGACGCTGACGGCCTGGGCGATACGTTCGGCAATCTGCCGGAAGATCTCGGCATACGGCCCGTCCGGGCTTGCCACGACCGAGGGTGTCCCCTCGTCTGCCTCAGAGCCGATGTCCAACGCCAGCGGAATGGCCCCGAAGAAGGGCACTTGCAGCGCCTCCGCCGCCTGCTCCCCGCCCCCATTGGAGAAGATATGGTGGCGAGAGTTGCATGTCGGGCACAGGAAGTAGGACATGTTCTCAACGATGCCCAGAATGGGCACGTCCAGTCGCTTGAACATAGACACAGCCTTGACCGCGACGGCAGCGGCTAAGTCCTGCGGCGTCATCACCACGACGGCCCCAGCCAGCGGAATGGCCTGGGCCAGTGTCAACTGGGCGTCGCCAGTACCCGGCGGCAGGTCCACGATCAAATAGTCAATCTCGCCCCAGTCCACGTCTCGCAGGAACTGCTGAACGGCCTTGGCGACCATCGGCCCGCGCCAGATGACGGCCGAGCCGCCGGGCTGCAAGAAGCCCATCGAAAAGACCTTGACCCCGTACTGCTCAATCGGGATCATCAGTTCTTTTTTCTTATCCACTTCCGGCTGCCGGTCTTCCACGCCCATGATGATCGGGATGGATGGACCATAGATGTCAGCGTCCATCAGGCCGACCTTCGCCCCCATCTGAGCCAGGGCGCAGGCGACATTGGCCGAGATGGTGCTCTTCCCCACCCCACCCTTGCCGGACGCGATGGCGATGATGTTCTTGACACCAGGAATGGCCTGCTGAGTGGGGATGCCCTTGCCCATATTGGCGCGGACCACAGCCGTCATCTCAATCTGTATCTTCTCGACACCTGGAATGGACCCGACCTCGACGCGGCACATCCGCTCAATTTCTTCTTTGAGCGGGCAGGCCGGCGTGGTCAGCTCAACAGTAAACGAGACGCTGGAGCCGTCCACGGCGACGTTCTTAATCATCCCCAGCGTCACTAAGTCTTTATGGAAATCCGGGTCTATGACGCGGCGCAGGGCATTCAAAACCTGCTCCGACGTGACGACCATGGCGGTTAACATTGTGAAATTCCTCACGACGATTGTACCCGCTTGGCGAGTGCTAAGTCAAACCGGGTACACTAAACGAAAGAGGTATCATCATGTCTTTGTTAAGTCGGTTCGGGGGCCGCGCCACCCACGCTGGGAACGCTGAGGGGACCAAAGTGGGCCGCTGGAACTGCCTGCTGATCCCAGCCGTGGACCAGCCCTACTCCAACCGTAGCCTGGAAGTCGCCTATCGTCTGGCCCAGGGGACGGATGCCGAGGTACAGCTGGCGTTTCTGATTGAGGTCCCCCGCGCCCTCCCCCTGGACGCCGCCCTGCCGTACATCGAGGAGGTCGCCGCCAACGCCCTCAACGTCGCCGAGCGGGCGGCCATCCCTTACAAAGTAAAAGTGACTTCGGCGATCCATCGCACCCGCAAGGCGCACGACCGAATTCTGTCGCTGATCCCCGAGGAGAAGGTAGACCTGCTCGTGCTGGGCGCTCGCCCGGACCGCCTGCGCGGCCTGCCCGGCGAGATGGCCCGCGAGCTGTTCCTGGCCGCCCCGTGCGAGGTGGTCGTAGATTACATCGCCAACGAGAAGTAACTCTAGTATGGGGGGATGGCGGTTTTGCGCTTTGCAAGTTCGGCTTCCAGAAGCTTCACGATTTCCTTCTGGTGCATTTGTCTCGCAAGCGACAGCACCGTTTCACCTTTCTCGTTCTTGGTGCTGAGGTCAGCCCCCCATGCCAGCAGAAGCTTTACCTTCTGCGCGGCATCCGGCCAAGTGACAATAGCGGCGCTCATCAACGAAGTTTCAACGCCATCACGACCATGAGTCTTCGCATTAACGTCCGCACCATGCTTTAAGAGCAGTTGCAGCGTCTGAGCATCGCAGCCGAAAGACGCGCGAATCAAAGGCGTACTGCCATCGGAGCCGCTGACTTTGACGTCCGCCCCGTGATCAATCAGAAGTTGGATGACCTCGTAGTAGCCATGCCGCCACCTCAGCATCGCGTCTAGCTGGCGCTTCCCGTCCGCCACGCTCGTCGGCGGTACAAGCTTGGGCGCGGGCGCTCCAGAGATCAGGTTCGGCCATCCGTTTGATGCCAGCATCAGTGGCGTGCCATCCTTGCCAGTATAGGGATTGGGTGAGTCGACGAACGCGCCCTCGTCCAGCAGCAACTTGACCGTCTTAGGACGGTTCATCTGCGCCGCTAGCATGAGCGCCGCATACCCCGTACCCTTGTCGTAAGCATTGACATCTACTCCCTGTTTGAGCAGGGCTTGAATTTTGGCGTTGTCGCCCTGCTTCGCGGCTGAAAACAGAGCCTCAACTGCGTGGACAGGAGGTTCCGCCCATACCGGCTGCAGGACCAGACACATAAGAAGTAGCCAGAGCGCACAACGTCGTCTCACAGCCGCTCCACGACCGCCAGCTCGCCCGGTGTGAACCCCATGCTCATACAGTAGCCCTACAGGAGTTTGATCCCCATTCGCAGTTCCCAGCCCCCGGCCAACAGATCTACGACATGCGTCTCGCCCGTCAGCAGGACTTTAGGTCGGATGCACCGTCGCCTCCACCTGGCTGCCGTCGGAGTTTCACCAAAGCCCGTGAAGAGCATAACGGGGATCTTTTTCTCTATCCCATTCGCCCCCTGGATGTCCAGGGGGCGAATGGGCCGAAGGTCGGGGCCAATTTTGCCGATTCTCGTGGTGCTTCTTCCGTTACCCGTAGCGGTCAGCGTCCTAAAACGTCATCTATCTTAGTGAGGACCTTCTCAAACGTGATCTTGTTCAGGACTCCAAACATCTTGATGATCTCTGCCTGGCTGAGATTGTGAATCTTGTCAGCCTGTATGAGACTTCTACGCGGCAGAGTGCTGGCTTCCATGTCTGCGGTGTCAAAGACAACACCCATCATGCCAGCGTTCAAGTTAGATGTGATAGTCGCCACCAGCATATCCGGCGACAGTTGAAGACGTTTATCGGACGAGAGGATTAACACTGGCCGCCGCTTGACCACGCTCAAATCGGAGAAAGGAACCTCGATCAGCACGATATCGCGCTATTTAGGCATTGTTCCAGACCTCATCGTCAATAGGGTTGTCCAAATAGTCCATCGTCTTCACCGACAAACGCCGGAAGCCCTCCTGATCTTCGTCTTCAGACTCACGCACCAGCACGATAATCTCTATGGGCCTCCCTTGATCCAGGTGGAGGCGCGGAAGGGTGATCTGCCCCTCCGCGCCGACCTCAGACTGATATTTTAGAGCCTGCATCGGGTTCTCCTCTCACAAGTCCAGCAGGATGGGCAGGATCATCGGGCGGCGGGCGGTCTTCTTGTATAGGAACTTGCCCACGGCGTCGCGCAGGTCCTGCTGGACGACGAGCCAGTCGTTGTCCTCTTCGGGCAGGTTCTTGATCTT
>JAYTRQ010000775.1:0-2716 GCA_043746125.1 Armatimonadota bacterium
GGGGGCCTTGACGTAGGCAGTAAAGTCAGTCATAATACTTCGATAAAACAAGAAATACAATAAAATCGAACTGACAGAAAAATGAACTGACAGAGGTGATCCGATGCCCGTTCTGGATAGGAGTGCGCAATACGACTGGGCCGCCATGTTCAAGGCCCTTGGTGATCCGACCCGCCTGAAAATCTTCGAGTTCCTGTGCGCCCAGTGCTGCCCGGTCGCCGTCGAGGAGACGGGGGATGTACGGCTTGTGATCGGGCCGACCGTAGGCGAGGTCTGCTGCTCAGTCACGGGCGCGGACAAGATCACGTCTGCCGTCTCATTCCACATCAAAGAACTTCGCCTGGCGGGGCTCGTCACTGTCAAGCGGCGCGGCAAAAACATGATCTGCGGTGTCAACCAGGATGCAGTCAGCGCGCTGGCCGACTATCTGGGTGCCGCAGGCGTCGTGAATGCCTTCCCGCGAGACGACCGCTGCGAAAGCTAACGCCCCCAACGTATAAAACGCGAGGAGACAAGAGGATGGCCCTAACGGATATGATGGATCGAGACGATGTTCGCGAGATCGTGCGCCAGAAGTACGGTGAGGCGGCCCTGACGGTCTTGAACGGCCAGGGGGCAGCCTGTTGCGGCGGAAATGCGGGTGGTGGGGCCGACTCGTGCTGTGGAGGCGACGCGATCACGGGCGGCCTGTACGACAAGACTGAGGCCGCCCTCATTCCGGAGACCGCTTTGCTGGCATCCCTGGGGTGCGGCAATCCGACGGCCCTGGCAGCGCTGGCCCCTGGTGAGGTCGTCCTCGACCTGGGAAGTGGGGGCGGAATTGACGTTCTGCTATCGTCGCGGCGGGTGTCGCCTGGAGGATGGGCTTTTGGGCTGGACATGACCGACGAGATGCTGGCTCTGGCCGAGCAGAACAAGGCGGAGGCGGGTGCGCCGAATGTGACGTTCCTCAAAGGGCACATCGAAGCGATCCCGCTGCCCGATGCCTCGGTGGATGTGGTGATTTCTAATTGCGTCATCAACTTGTCCGCAGACAAAGATGCTGTACTGCGTGAGGCATTCCGTGTGCTGAGGCCTGGAGGTCGCTTCGCCGTCTCCGATGTGGTGGTGGAAGGGGATCTCCCCGCCGCCGTCCGAGCGGATATGGAATCGTTCGTCGGGTGCGTCGCAGGTGCACTGGAGTTGAACGACTACCTGCGCCGTCTGGCGGCGGCAGGCTTCATAGACGCGGGCATCGAGCCGACGCGCCGCTACCTGTTCTCCGACCTGGAAGGATCGGCCTGCTGTGCCGACAGCATTACTGCTCTGCCCGCTGATGAGAAGGCCGCGATGGACGGCAGGATCATGGGCGCGTTCATTCGTGCTGTCAAGCCAAAGGAGGGCGCGTACAGGACAATTGCAAATGAGACCGGAAGGGCGGCCTCTTACTGAAAAAAGGCGGCTCTAGGGAGAAGAAAGGCGGCTCTGGGGGCCTGCCCTCCCTGCGGCCGTGTCTGCCCAGCAGATGCAATCACCCTGCAGGACGTCGCAAGAGCTAAGATCAAACGATCGTACCTTCAACCCGACTTTATAGAAAGACACGGAGTCTTGTATCCCCGTGGACAAAACTGAGTGGCTTACGGCTCCCGGAGATAACGAAAAAACAACTCGCTCGGGGTTGACTTTTTCGGCGTATGTGTCATAATAAACGTATCCCCCCTGAGGGGTAGAGGGATAAACCTGATGCCACAGCGCGAGGGGTCTACCGCCATTGGCGTGGCCGAAGATGTGGCTGTTGACGTGGCGAAACGCCTGGCGCGAATCGCCGGCCATGCCGCCAGTCTGAAGCGGTTCTGGGAAGAAGGCCGCGAGTGTGAGGAGATGCTGACCCAGATCTCCGCCGTCCGGGCCGCGTTGGACCAGGTCGGCAAGGCCATCCTGGACCACCATGTTGAACATTGCGTCCGCGAAGCCATCGTGGACGGCAAAGCCGAAGAGGCGATCCGTGATCTGCGGAAAGCCATTGACCGATTAATTTAGCCCGACACGAAAAGGAAGAAAATGGACTCCGGCAGTAGTATGGTGCCTCCTAGTAGGCACCCCAAGACGAACGACAACCTGAACCGGCTCGTGGTGAACCGACCGTCCGACTGCCTCCGCTAGCTTCTGCTTTCCTGGTCGTCGCCTCGCTCGCTTCCCCGCGCCTCTCGGTCGTGAGGTGAAGCGAGACAGCGAGCGACGGCCTTCCGCCGGGATCCCCTTCCGGCCGCCTTCTTCCCTTCTGTCTCTCCTCCCTTTCTGCGCCTCCCAGGCTTTTCAGCCTGACGACGCGGGCGTCTCTGCGCCTGTGTCGCTGAAGACCGGAGTGAATCATGTTCCACGCCTTCTGGCACACGCTTGGGCAGTGCTGGACGCTGCTGATCCACTCCCGTGATGGTCTTATGGCCGGCCGGATGCTGCTGACTCTGCTCTTGTGCGGCGTTGTCGGCCTGGAGCGGTCTGCTCATGAGCGGGCCAGCGGCTTTCGCACGCACATCCTGGTCGGCCTGGGCGCATGCATGATGACCCTGGCCGGCGGCTATGGCTTCCGCGACCTATCCGGCAGCGCCGCCCACGGGGCGGACCCCATGCGGGTGGCGAGCTACGTCGTCTCCGGCATCGGCTTTCTGGGGGCGGGGGCGATCCTGCGGCATGGGACGAGTATCCGGGGCATGACCACGGCGGCCAGCCTGTGGAG
>JAYTRQ010000776.1:0-8493 GCA_043746125.1 Armatimonadota bacterium
CTACCTGTTCGGCCCTAAGCCGCATGAATCGTTCGGCGGCAGCTACTTCACGCGGGCTGGGCTGAGGTACGCCCTTCTCCTTAGCCGGTCCGGGCAATGGTCGGAGGCTGTCGCTCGCTACGAAGCCGCGGTGCCTAATCTCGTCTTTGAGGATGGTACGCCGGTGATTGACGCCCAGTTTGACTCAAGCACTCCCTAGCCGGCGGCTCTGGAAGCGGCGACGTATGTAGCTTTGGGCGTGGAAGACAACAACACAGGCAGTGACATGTCCGCGTATGAGAATAGCCGGGCGTTCACCGAGTATGGCAAGGCTCTGGCATTGGAACCGGACTGGGCTTTGACTAATTTCTACTACGGCTATGGCTGGCAGAGGCTGTTCCCTGCGGATAAGGCACAACTTGGAAGCGTCCGGCAGGCGAAGGCGGCTCTGTTGAAGGCTACGCGGCTCGGCAAGGGTGACGTGAAGAAAGCCGCAGAGAAGGCTCTGCAGGTCGCGATGAAGCCCAAGTAGCCGCTCCGCCCGACGCGCCGACAGGCCCGGTCTCACTCGCTGAGACCGGGCCTTCCTCTGTCTCCCCCACACCCGCCGACGTTCGGGAACGCCAGGCACACTTGACAGGGTACAATAGGGGCCGGAGCCGACTCCTACCCCCCGCCAAGTAACCGCTTATGAAACGCCTGGTCCTCAACGTCGCTGGCCTGTTCGTCGCCATCGTTGCCGTCCTGTTCGGGCTGCCCAGTCTCTACCTGATGGCGGCCATCCTGTGGCTCATCCCCGCCGTCTCCTACCTCATGGGCTGGTTCATGCTCGGCGGGCTGACCTGCGAGCGGACGCTGCCCGTCTCCGCGACGGCGGGGGAACCTGTCGCGCTCTCCTATACCCTAGAGAACGTCAGCCGGCTGCCCAAGTTCTACTTGCTGGTCCGGGACAAGCTGCCGGGGGGGCTGTCGTTCGTGGGCGGGGCGCCGCCGCTCGTCCTGAGCCTGTGGCCGGGTGAGGTCGGCGAGACGCACGGAGTGATTGAGGCCCAGCGGCGGGGCGTCTTTTCGCTCGGCCCGGCCCAGATCTACTCCACGGACCCGTTGGGGTTGCAGACGTTCTCCCAGAGGCTGCCCCAGGTGGCTGAACTGGTCGTCTACCCCGCCGTGCTGCCCCTGCGCGACTCGTGGCTGCGAGGCGTCGCCGCTCAGGGATGGCGGGGGACGGCCAGCGCCCTGACGCGCGGATCGGGGGACGACTTCTACGGCGTGCGCGAGTACGGACCGGGGGATGAGCTGCGGCGCGTCCACTGGCGGACGACGGCCCGGACGGGCGTTCTGGCCGTCACGGAATATGCCCAGGGGGTCACGCTGGACGTCGTCGTCGCCCTGGACCTGAACCAGAGCGCTTATGAGGGCTTGGGAGAGGACGAGAGTGGGGCGCTGGAATGCGCGGTCATGCTGGCGGTGGCACTTCTCGACGATCTGCTGCGGCACGGGCATACGGTCCGCCTGCTGTCCCAAGCGACCACGCCGGACGATGCCCAGCCGACCACGCGGACGGAGCAGATGCCGCAGTTCCTGGAGGCGCTTGCCCGCGTCCGGCCGGACGCGATGCAGACGCTGGTCGCTGCGCTCTCGGAGGACCAGAGGTTGGGGGCGTCCGCAGCGACCCTGGTTGTGATCACGCCGGGCTATGACGACCCGCGTCTGTCCGACTTTCTGACTGATTGGGAGGCGCGAGGCGGGCAGAGTTTTGGTCTTGCACTCGATCCCGGCTCGTTCCGCACCGGACGGGCGAGCCTGCCGGATGGGTACGGCGGCGCGAACGTGAGGATCGTGCGGCGCGGGGCCGATCTGCAAGCGACACTGGAAGGGAATGAGTATGGCTGGAACGCTTGACGCGCGAGAGGGCAAAGAGGTGGAGAAGTCGGTGGACATGCCCAGTCTGCCCCTCTATCTGGCGGGCCTCCTCATCACGCTCTGCGGCATTTTGGCGGCGAACGAGGCCCTCCCGACGGCTGACTATGGGTGGATGACGGACACAACCCTGCTCGCTGGGCTTGGCTTCCTGTTCTCCTACGGCAGCCGACGGCTGGGCATCCCGGCGAAACAGATAGACTTCGGCTTCGCCGCCCTGGCCCTCCTCCTGCTGGCAGCTTTTGCGGGCGGTCAGCTCGCCTGGGAGCAGTTCCTTCCGTCCGGCGCGGATAATCCCAATCTGAGGCTGCTGGCCGGATTGGCGAGCCTTGCCACCCTCTGGGCCTGGGCCTTACGCAGCGACAACCGGGTCATGGGCACGACCGTCCCGGCGATGGCTGCTCTGGGTCTGGCGGCCACTGTGGACCTGAACAACCCTGTTTTAGCTTGCTTCGCCATCTTCATTCTGACCGTCATTTTCCTGCTGATCCACCAGAACTATCTGCAAAATCGGGCGCGGGCGTCGCCCTCCGACCGGGAATTGGTAGACCGGCGGCTCTTGGGCGCACAGTTCGCGCAGGCTGGGTTGTGTGCGCTGGCCGTGCTGATGGCGGGCCTAGTCGTGATTGTCCCGGCACAGGCGGCTTTCTCGCGGCTTTCTCTCGCCCAGGCCATTCGCCATCTCGCGGCCATCGGTCAGCAGCACGCCTCGGCGGGCGCGAGTGCGGGGTTACGCTTTTCGGACGACGACAACCTCCCGATCGGCACGGGGGCTGCCTGGTCGGCAAGCGCCGAAGTCGTCATGCACGTCACGCCCTCTGACGGTCAGGAGCACTACTGGCGCGGACGTACCTATGACACGTACACGGGGGACGGCTGGCAAAGCTCTCTGGAGAACCAGACGCAGCCTGTGGTAGAGGGCAGCCCCGACGCCGGGAATGGGACACGGCTCATCTACGTAATTCCGCCTGCTTTGACGCCGGGAGACCCCTCCACAAGTGACGCGCCCTCACTGACAGCGACCTTCCGAGTCATCGGCGACACAGACCAATTCTACTACGCTTCAAGCCCCCGCCAGGTCCTGCTCGACACCAGCATCGCCCGCGACGGCCGTACGCCGCGTACCTGCCGAGACGGTCGTCTGGACCTGGCCGACCGTAGCGCCGTTCATTTCGCCTACACCGTCGCCTCGTCGCCCGCACCTGACCCCACCCGGCCCGAAGTCCAGGACCGTCTGCGGGGGGCCGGCACGGACTACCCCACTGAAGTTCAGCAGCACTACCTGAGCCAGGCGGACAACGGCATCACCCAGCCCCGAGACACGGCCTTCTACAAGGAGGCTCTGGCCGAAGCCCTGCAAGGTCTGCCCGCCGACCGGCAGGACCCACTCGATAAGGCGCTGGCGATCCGCATGTGGGTCTCAAACCGCTGTGTTTATTCGCTGGCCGTGCCGCCGATCCCTGCCGACACCGACCATGTACACGCCTTCCTCGGTGACACCCGGCGCGGCTACTGCGACATGTTCGCCTCGTCGATGGCGATCTTGTGCCGCACGGCAGGGATCCCCGCCCGCCTCGCGACAGGCTTTGCGCCAGGCGACCCGGACGCGGACGGGTTCAACCTGCGCGGCGAGGACAAGCACGCCTGGACGGAGGTCTACTTCCCAGGCGTCGGCTGGGCCGCCTTCGATCCGACGTCCGGATCGCGCTCAGATGGCTCCGTGCCGACGGTGACGGGGAAATCAGGAAGCTGGTTTTCCCGCCTGCGGTTTCTGCTCGGGTCCGGCTGGGATTTCGTCTGGCCCCTACTGGGCGTTATCCTACTGATACTAGCTTATGTGCTGAAGACCGAAGTCTACGATCGTTGGCGTGCCCGCCGCGCCCCCGCCGCGCCTATCGCGGAAGCCGGCGCGGCGCACCGGACCGATCTAGGCCGTCAGTATGCCCGCATGACTCGCGCCCTCGCCCGCCTCGGCCTGCCGCGCCGCCCGTCTGAGACGCCAGGCGAATACGGCACCCGTGCCGCGCCCTGGCTCGCGGCCCAGGAGTGCGAGTTAGGCTTGCCGTTTTCTGCCATCTCTCTCGCTGCCTTAACGGCTGCGTTCACAGAAGCCTGCTACGGTGGCCTAGCCACCCCAAATGGGAGCAGTGTGATGGGCGACTGGAACAGGGCTGTGGCGCAATTGGAGGCCGGGGCGCGGCGGACGTGGTGGCGGCGCTTCTGGCGGCGATTGATGCCTGCGGAGAAGACCCGTGACCGGTACGCGAATCTAACCATCCGCTGATTCTATTCCTATGGAACTTGACTACGCAAAACTAACCAAAGGCTTCCCGAAGCCCACCGAGCGGGTCTATCTATTCATGGGTAGTGACGATGCCCTGAAGCGTGAGGCGCTGCAAAAACTGATCGGGCCACTGCTCGACCCGTCGTTTGTGGACTTCGACTGCGAGGAGCGGGACGTCCCGCCCACGGGGGCGGGTGAGGGTGGGGATGCCGCCCGCGCCATTTTAGCCTCTGCCGCCGGGGTACCGATGGCTTCCGAGCGCCGGATTGTGATCGTCACCAACGTTCATCGTCTGGGCAAAGACGATCAGGACACGCTCGGGGTGGGTTTGGCAAAACTGGGTGACCTCTCGTGCCTCGTTCTTGTCGCCGGGGCACCGGAGTATGACGCTGGTAAGGTCAAGGGCCGGACGGCCGTCGGGACCAAACTGGTTACGGCCGTCGCCAAGTTTGGCGCGACCGTCCTCTGCGACGCACCCGGCGACAGTGGCCTCCAGTCCCGCGCGAACGCCGTACTCAAAGCGCGGGGAAAAACCATCGAAGCCCAAGCGCTGGCGCTGATTATGGACCGAGCCAAGGTCACGGCAGCGGAGCGGGGTGGGGGCGGCCGGACCGGCGACATCCATGTCCTGATGAACGAGTTGGAGAAGGCCATCGCCTACGCCGGGGACCGAGCCGTGGTGACGCAGGCCGACGCCGTCGCGGTCGGGCTGCACACGGTCCAGGACAACGTCTTTGCTCTGCTGGACGCCGTGGGCGGACGGGACCCGCGCCGGGCGCTGGCTGAGGCGGACAAGATGCTGGACGTCGGCGAGAAGCCGGACGCTGTGGCGGCCCGGACCATCGTCATGCTGGCCCGGCATTTGCGGCAGCTCTGGGGCGCGAAATATCTGGACGAGCGGCACTTGAACGGCTTCAACGTCAAAAGCGGCCTGCCGCCGGACGTCCAGGCGGTCCTGTCCGGCGAGATGCTAGGCATCACCCAGCGGCAGTCGTTCCGGCTCAAGGACTTGCAGACGCAGGCGCGGGGCTGGACCTACCCCGCCCTGCGCGACGGCCTGAAGCGTATTCTGGCGAGTGATCTCGCGATGAAAAGTATCTCGGCAGGGCCTGTCCTCCAAGCGGCCGCGCCGGCCGACGATGCGGCCTCTAACCTGCGCCTCCTGGTGGTGGAACTATGTCGCGTGCCTTGATCTGCCTGTTGGTCCTGTGCCTCCTGCCTGCTCTCAGCCAGGCTCAGGAGCCGACTCCCCCGGCCGTCACTCTCCCCGGCGGCGTCACCCACCTGGACGATGTCGGCCTCTATACCGTCACGTACCGCTACGACGATGGCCGCGTGGGCGCGATGCCGGTGGGCTGGACGGGTCCGTTCACGGACGCGACTGGCATCGCCTGTGAGCCGGAGAGCATTCAGGCCGGCCGCGAGGCCTTCCTGCTGCATCCACCCTGGCACGGGGGGACGGGACGGACGGACCAGACCTTCCGACTGGCCCTGCCCCGTGCCGCTAAAATCATGCTCTCCTTTGCCGTTGCCATGCAAATCGCGGCGGCTGAACCAGGCAAGTCCGACGGTGCGGCCTTCCGCGTCTACCTCGACGGCCGTCTCTTACTAGATCGCTTGAAGACCGACAGCGCCTGGACCGCGTCCAAGTTCGACCTGACCGCGCAGGCGGGCAAGACGGTCACTCTGCGCTTCGAGACGGACCCCGGCCCTGCCCGGAACCCGTCTTATGACTTCGCCCTCTGGGGTGACCGGACAGTGACAGTCGTGGGAACATCTACCCTAACTCACACCGCACAGACTCCCCCTGAATGGTCCGGCGCGTCGCCCCGTGTGTCCGCCTGGGGCGGCGTCTCGCCGACCTTCTTGCCGGGCCAGGTCAGGTTCTCACTCCGTGCCGATCCCAAGGCGGCTGATCTGCTGGACGGCTGGACCCTGGCTGTCCCTGGTCAGACGCTACCGCTGGGTCTCGCCCACGGCGCCTTTCTGGAGTTGGTTGGACCGGATAGGAAGGTCCTCCGCTCGGACGCGCCTGACGTGGCACGGATGATGACGCAGGAGGCAGGGCCAGACGGCGTGCTCCATCGTCAGATGCGCTACCGGGTCGGTGGCCGGACGATCACTGTTACGGCTGACCTGTCTCCGCCACACGGCGGCTGTGCCCGTGCCGTAGTCCACTCGGACGATCCCTACGTTGCCGCCGTCCATTTTGGTGACATTGGGCCGGCCGCCTTCCGCCGCCCCATCATAGTTCCCTACCTCGGCACCGTGGCTTATCTGTCCGACCAGAGCCTCTTCGCCAACGCCTTCGTGGACCATACTCTCTCTCAAGCCAGTGCGCTAGATGCAACTACGGCTCTCTACCGGCCGCTCACGGATGGACGACGCAACGCGGTGAGCGAGACGGCCTACTTCGCCGTCTCGCCCGACTTTCATACCGTCCTGCCCACCCCGGACAACCCACCGTCTCCCTACCGCAAGGTGCTCGGCGACAAAATCGTGCTGGACGTCTGGGGTGGAGGCTTCGCTGACAATGCCGCTCGGCTGAGCGAGTACCAGTCTTACGGCTTAACCCACTTATTGACAATTGTTCATGACTGGCAGAACGGCGGCTACGACAATAAGCTGCCCGATGTCCTGCCCGCACAGGACGGTTATGGCGGCGACGCAAGGATGGCGGACTGGGCCAAAGCGGGGGCTTCCAGTGAAGGCCTGTTCGCCCTGCATGAGAACTATGTGGATTTCTACCCGAACGCGCCAAGCTACGATGAGCAGGACGTCTCTCGCGACTCGGACGGCCATCTCGTGCCGGCCTGGAAGAACCAAATCCAGTCTTATGCCGTCGCCCCGACGGCTATTCTCAAGTATGCCGGCAGAATCACGCCCGCCGTCCATGCGCGTTATGGCACGAACGCAAGTTACTTAGACGTCCACTCTGCCGTTCCGCCCTGGTTCCATGTGGACTTCTGGGCCACCCATCCCGGCGCGGGCAAGTTCCAGACCGTCTGGGACGCCCACAGGTCCTTGTGGACGCTGTTCCGCCGTGTCCACGGCGGGCCGGTTCTTGGGGAAGGAGCAAACCATTGGTATTGGAGCGGCCTGCTGGACGGCGTTGAGGCGCAGTTCGGGGCGGGTGTGCCTAGCAACGGCGGGGAGACTGCGCCGCTGTTTGTAGACTTCGATCTTCTCAAAATCCATCCCCTCCAACTCAACCACGGCATGGGCTATCTGGAGCGCTGGTACCAGACGTCCAGCCACTCCGACTGGCAAGGCATACCGCCGCCGAAAGTCTTAGACCAGTACCGGATGCAGGAGATCACCTACGGCCACTCGGGCTTCGCTGCCGGAGGACTGTGGAAGGACTTACCGTTCATTTGGCAGGAGTCTGGCCTCGTCCGTCCCGTCACCCGCGCTTATGCGACCGCACGGGTCGTCGGGATTGATTACGACGTGGACGGCTCACTTCGGGGCACGAATGCCGCTCTGGCTTCGGGGGTAGCATTAGACCGCGTCCGCGTCCGCTATGACAATGGCCTCACGCTCTGGGCCAACAGCCGCGCATCTGACTGGGTCCTTTCGGGCCTCCCTGACGCGATGATGCTCCCGCAGTTCGGGTGGCTCGCCCGTGGTAAAGACCTGTTTGCCTACACCGCCCTGCGAGACAGTATCGTTGCCGACTACGCAGAAACGCCGGCCAGCCTTTTCGCGGACGCCCGCACGACAGTCGCCGGACCTGCTCCGCCCCTGCGCGTCACGCCCAGTGTGTCCGGGTTCACCCAAACTGGCCCACGCCGCTTTGAGATCACATTCCGCTGGGATGTCCGGGAGGCGATTCCCGCTGGTTACACCTCGTTCGTCCATGTCACCAGAGCGGATGCGGCGCTGGCGGAGGGTATTGCCTTCCAGTTCGCCGACGGCCTGCCCCGGCCGGATGCCTGGCCGGTTGGAAAGGCGCTTGTGGGTACACCTGTCCCCGTCCCGCTCCCAGCCGACCTGAAAGACGGCGATTACGGTATCAAAGTCGGCTTGTACGCCCCCCAGGGCGGCGAACGGCTGCATTTAACCGGCAAGGATGATGGCGATCGGCGTATTGCTCTCGGTATTCTGACCGTTTCCGACAGCGGCCGGACCTTGGCCTGGCGGCCTGATCTGGGTGGTGCCGCCCTCTCCGTAGATCGTGCCGACCACACGAACCCGCTGCACAAGATGGTACACTTCGGCAAGATCGCGACCGACGGTAGCCTGGCCCTGGAGCGTCGCGGGCCGGGGGACTGGCGTCTGACGCCGTTCCCTCGCACACAGCCCTTCAC
>JAYTRQ010000777.1:0-2705 GCA_043746125.1 Armatimonadota bacterium
CCGACCGCTCATGCGTCAGCCGCCAGCCCTGAGCCGGGAAACACATGGTGGGATCGTGCAGGTTCTCGCTGGTGTCCGCCGTCACGAGCATACAGTCCACCGGCGTCTGCCGACCGTCGGAGTAGACATGTTCCAGGATCGTCGCTTTGGAGAGTTTTTCCCGGACGCCCTGATCCACAGCGAGGCGTGGCCCAGCTACCCAGAAACCGACCCGCAGTGGGAAGGTCTCTACCGGGACGCGGTGGGCCGTTGGGATGGCAATACGGCCCACGCCGTAATCGGTCACAGTCGCGGCCACAACCATCAGGCACCCGACAGCCGCGAGAATCTTATGGTTTTGCATCCCACACTCTTTCCTAGCAGGGCGAACAGCCCGAGCGCCAGCACGACGGCGACGAGGTCGGCATATTCATGGGCTACATGGAATGCCTCGTGACCCCATGCCGAGTAGATGGCGAGAAGGCCGCCGATCCGCAGGACGTTCGCCAGGACGGCGATCGGCACGGTCGCCGCCAGGAGCAGCGCCTTCGCCCAGGCGGGAAACCTAAACACGTAGATGTAGATGGCGGAGAACGCCAGCAGGCTGATCATCTTATGGAACCCGCTGCACACTTCGGCCACTTCCAGAGAAATGCCGGGCGCCTCAATGAGATTGCCGTGCCGGATCAGCGGATATCCGAGGAAGCTCATCAGGTCCGCTGCGCCCGCCGTGCTCACACCCTGCACCCAGACTGTCAGTGGGTAGATAATGCTATTCGGCACGGATCCGGCGAACAGCAGGAAGCAGATCGGGAAACGCGTCAAGCGCCAGAAGTCGCGTCCTCCGAGCAGCCAGACGCCGCCGGCCAGGGTCGGCACGAGCGACCATAGAGCAATGTAGCGGAGCTGCATCACGTCCGCGCCTAGCTTCAGGAGCAGCCCCAGGGCCAGCAGCGGCACGCCCCAGGCGGAGGGCCGGCGGACGGACTGCCGCAGGGCATCCTGCTGGAGCCAGAGCATCCCGGCTGCGACCGGGAAGATGAAGACGCCGTGACTTTCGCTGTCGCTCTTGAGCCAGATCTGCGCCTGTGTGACCAGGGTGTTGGCATAACAGAGGGCGACGAGCAGCAGAAAGAGCCAAGCAGGCCGGGGCCACTCCATGAGCCGCTCAGAAAGCGACCGGATGCTGGGCTGCGCCGGGGCGGGCGCAATTTCCCGCCCGCTGGGGGCCTGGGCCGTAACTTTCTCCGTGCTGATCATCTGTGCAAGGCTCCGTTAAAAGAGGAAGTGGGCGGCCTGTGCGACAATACCGACCGGGGCCAGGATGTCGTACCAGGGCCGCTTCGGCTCGCCTTTGGCCTCGATGTAGACCGCATCGCCCGGCTGGAGCGTCGGGTTGGCGCTGAGGTTGCCCTTCTTAAAGTAGTCCTCCATGTTAATCTGCTGCACGACGGCGACGGTCTTGGTTTTGTCCACGTGGACCACGTGGACTTTGGAGTAGTCGGCGAACGGGGTGACGCTGGAAGCGTTCAACGCATCGAGGACCTTGTCGCCCGGCTTGAAGCTAAAGAATCCGGCTTTCGTGACTGCCCCATATACGTAGGTTTTGGGCGCCTTCGGCACGTTGATCCGGTCTCCCGCTGCGAGCTTTACGTTCTGGCTCATGTCGGCACCGTGCAGCAGCATGGCGTCAAGGTCCAGCGGCATCACCTGTCCATTGTGGGTCAGCGTCGCATCCCGCAGATTCGCGTCGTCCACGTTGACATTACCGGCGGCCGTGAGCGCGTCCAGTACCGTCATGTCCGCCTTGTAATTGTAGCTGCCTGGCTTGCCAACCTGCCCAATTACGCTGATCTCCGCCCGCTGCTCTGGGATGGAAATGGAGTCGCTTGGCAGCAGGAGTGGGTTGACGAGAGTGCCTGCGCGGCTTGCCATCGGAGACAGATCCAGCGTCTGCCGCGTTCCGTCGGAGTGCGTCACCGTCGTCTGACTCAAATCCCCGTTCGGCAGGACGTCGCCCGCCTCCGCGACCGCATCCAAGACGTGAAGCGACGGCGTCAGCTCCACCGACTGCGGGTGGGCGACAAAGCCGGAGACGTAGGCGAACGTCTTGTGCCGGCTGATTAGGGCGACCGTGACCGACGGGTTTACCAAGTAATGGTTCAGCCGCCGCGCCAGGTCTTGGGACGCCTCCGAGGGTGTTTTGCCGGAGACGGAAACTGGGGTCGGCAGGAGCGGCAGGGAGATGGTGCCGTCCTGAAGGACTGTTACCTGCGGCGCCGACAGATTGGCGAAGTTCACCACCGTGACGCTTAAAACGTCGTCGGGAGCGATCTGATAGGATTGGGCGACTCCTGTAGGCGCGGTCGGTGGGGCGGCCAACTGGGCGAACGCCGGAGAAGTGGTCAAAAGCGTGGCGCTTAGAAAGAAAAGGTGGCGGTTCATGGGGTACCTCATAGGGCGGTCTCGACATAACTAATCGGCGGCAGGGTCTTTGTCCCGCCGCCTGGCGGCCTGGGCGCCGTGGTCGGCCAACCAGTGCCCATTGGGAGCGACTTCACTGCGCGCGAGGATGAGGGTCTTCGACAGCGGATTGAGTTCCGTCTGGCTCATCTCGCGGGTCCGTGTATCGTCGGCAGGTGCAGGCAGGGCGGCGCTGAAATGCCCAAACATCAGGTTCTGGTTGCGGTACGTCGCGGACTGGGACGCGTCGGCGGCATTCACGA
>JAYTRQ010000778.1:0-2703 GCA_043746125.1 Armatimonadota bacterium
CCAGCGATTTGGCGTCGGGAAAATCGTCCTCCTGGGGCCGATACTCGGCGTGGCCCGCCGCCAGGTGCGTGATCCAGTAGCGCTCGGCCCGCAGGAAGCCCAGCAGAATCTGCCGCAGGGACCGCCCGCTCGGGCCGGGGTCGGCGTCCAACTGCCATTCCCGCAGCAGTTCCACCGCCTCGACCAGTTCCTGATGGGAGTCCTCCCACCACGGATACAGCTCTTCAAGCTTCACAAGCCTAACTTCTAGGCCCGATGGGCAGGGTGAAACCGGCGCGAGTGGCGACCAGCAGACCCGCCAGGGCGTTGTACCAGGCGATGAAGGCCGTCACAAGGCCGAAATAGCCGCCTGTCTGTCCAATAATTTCCGTGCCCGTGAAGGCATGGACGGTCAGCAGCAGGAACGTCACCGTCAGAAACCCGAAGAGCAGGATCAGGCCCAGATTGGTCTTGAGCGTCGCGATGAACATGATGAGCGTGAAGATGGTCCAGCCCAGCAGGAAGAACCCGATGGCGTTGCTCCCGGCCGGGATCCAGTGCATCTGCACCGACGCCCCGAAGGCGATCCAGAACGCGCCGTAGGAGGAGAAGGCGGTCGCGCCGAACGTGTTGCCGACTTTGAACTCCCACATGCCCGCAAGTAATTGGGCTAGACCGCCGTAGAAGAGCGCCAAGCCTAAAACGATAGTGACGGCGCCCTTCCCGCCCGTCAGCAGGCCCGCATTGGCCGCGCTTAAAACGAACGTGGTGAGCGCGAATGCGCAAAGCCCCAGGGGGGCCGGATTGACAGGGATAGCAGGCATGGCAGCGGTCTCTGTTTCCGCGACGGTGCGTGGCATGGGTGTGTTCTCCTTTGAGGTTACCGAGAGCGTTTCTCGCCGGGTCGTGTGTACCACCACGCCCAGGCGATCAGGACGGCCTGAAAGGGCAAGCGCCCCCATAGGATCCAGGGGTTATCCGTGTAAATTTTATGGACGGCCATGTTCACGTTGGCCGGAAAGACCGCCGCGTAGAGGGCGACAAGCCCCCAAGCGGCTGGGATGCGAAGACGTGGGACTTGCAGCCCGACCGCGCCCGCGATCTCAAAGAACCCGCTCAAGTAGACGAGAGCGCGAGGTGCGGGAAGCCAGTCCGGCACGATCTTGACGAACGTTTCGGGCTGGATGAAGTGCATTGCGCCTGTGTAGAGCATGATCATGGACAGTAGATAGCGCAGCACGGTTTTCATCGTCGGCCCTCTTTCACGGCGTAGACGTCCACGACATAGTGCCGCGAGCCGCCCAGGTCAAACGTCGCGACCCGGTGCGAGGGCTGGATAACGTTCGGATACCGCACCTGCCACCAATCTTGCCAGGACTTCGCATTCCGCACGATGACAACGTGTGTCGCCCCTAGCCGCTCCACGGGTTGGTCGTCATTTGCCAGATCAGGCTGCACCATCATGGCCGCGAACCGGGTTTCCCGGCAGACGGCAGGGGCGAAGTCACCGATGACTACGCTCCCCAGCGGCAGCGTCCGCACCAGTGCGCGTCCCGCGTCTCGGCCCGCGTCAGACCGCTCCGCCCAGGCCACACCATACCAGGCGAGGCTGGTCAGCAGAAACAGAAGCCCGGCGGTGGCCTGAGCGGGTCGCCTGAACTCGGCGACACCTCGTGAAGCCAGACCAGCCAGCGGTGGCAGGAACAGCACATAGTACCGGCTCGGTGCATACGACGACAGCAGGCAGAAAAGCAGCCCGCCACTGAGCCAGAGAATCAAGTAACGGTCCACAAGAGTCGCCCGCCTCGTCAGTGTCCATGCCGTCAGGAGGCAGGGAACCGGCAGCGTCGCCAGCAGAAACGGGAGCACGCCCCGCTCCCCACCGATCACGCCGCGACGGACGTTCATCCCCAGGCTATGCCAAGAGTGCGGCTGGATTTGGTGGACCCGGTAGTACGCCCCCATACGCGAAAGTTCGGTGTGGTGCGGCGCGTACCAGAGGAGGCCGTAGAGAGCCAGCCCCAGGAAGAGGCCTGCGACCGATGGAAGGGATCGGAGGTAGGGGTGGGGCTTGCCCCTACTCTTCTCTTGGCTTTCCGACATCAACGGGGCTGCCACCACCATCACCGCCAGCCCCTTAAACACCACGGCGACGGCCGCGGCCAGCCCCGCGAGGCCCAAAAGAACCGATCTCCATCTGCCTTCCTGCGAGACGCCGTACGTCCAGAGCATGAACGCCAGCGTCAGCCAAAAGACCGTCGGCGTCTCCTGCAAGGCCGTCCGGTTGTACAGCGCGAAGACCGGCGACAGGCCTAAGAATAGCGCCCCAAAGTCTGCTACGGCCGGTCCATACGCGCGGCGCAGGCCTAGCCAAAAGACGCCAACCGTTCCCAGGCCGAACGCAACGCCGATGAGCCGCGCCGGGACGATGCCGGACCCGAAGACCGAGAACACGCCCTGCTGCAAGACGCTCAGAAGCGGGGACAGAAGCCGGTCGTGGAAGTCGCCCGGTGCTGTCGTCCCGAAAAGCGCCAGGTGCCGCGCGTCCGACGTGTAGAACCCCTCGTCCGTGTACAGGCCGGTACTCCACGAGAGCCACGGCGGCGGGTCCGAGTCGAGCGCGACAAGGCGGATGGCGAGGCAGGCCAGAATGAGCAGGACTCGCAGGGGCGTGGCGAACCCGTCCCTACCCCTTATGTTCATCAATCATCTTCAGGAACCGCG
>JAYTRQ010000779.1:0-2701 GCA_043746125.1 Armatimonadota bacterium
GGCGGGGGACCGCAGCGGCATCGCCGAGGTCGTCACCAACCTCGGCAACCTCGCCGAATCGCGCGGCGACTGGCCGCAGGCGTCCGCCCATTACGCCGACGCCCTGGACAGGGAACTCGCCCTAGACCACACCCTGGGCGTCGCCCGCGCCCTGTCCAACCTGGGCGAGATCGCCCTCGCCCGGCAGTCCTGGGACGAAGCCTACCGCCTCAACGCAGGCGCCCAGGCCCTGCTGGAGCGCTCCGGCTCGCCGTTCGCCGCCACCCGCCGCCCCCTGCTCTCGCAGTCGGCCTCCGCTTTGGACCTCAGCCCATCGGAGCAAGACGCCCTGGTCCAGTCCCTCAGTCGCAAGCCGCTGGCCGCCCTGGTCCAGTGGGCACACGAGCCGGGCTGAGGCCGGACGGAAGCCGGACAAAGGGCGGTATTGCGTCGCCCCCCGCAAAGTTGGCAGGGTTTGTGCACAGTAGGACTTTGTGTCCACTGTTACGCGTCCCCCTCACCCCCAATTTTGGAAAACCGGAAAAGCAGAGAGGCCAGGTTTATGGACAGCGACACTGAAAACGCCCCGCCCCGCCGTGTGCGAGGCGCTTCGCCCAAATTGCATCAAATCGCGCGGGGACTGCGCGGCAAGAATCTAGCCGGGCTGAAGTTCCGCTTCCAGCACCCGATAGGACAGTTTGTGCTGGATTTCCACTGCGCTTCCTGCAAACTGGTCGTAGAGCTAGACGGCGGGATACACGATACCCGGACGGCCGAGGATGCCGCCCGCACCGCGCCTCTGGAAGCCTATTTCTATCGGGTCATCCGGTTCCGTAACGAAGAGGCTCTGACTGACCTACCTTCCGTTTTGCACTGGGGGAACCGGAGAAGAACCCGGAGAGGCTGCAGCCCTTTCTTCTCTGACTCCCCCAGAATTGGGGGCGAGGGGGGATCTGACAAGGAAACCAGACCATGCTATCTCGACTGACCTTTCCTCTCCAATTCCCCAGAATTGGGGCAAGGACAAACTGCCCATGTTTCGCAAGGCATTTTTCTCTCTCGCACTGACATTGACCCTGTACGCCCTCCCAGCCGCACGTGCAGGGAACCCGCCGGCCCCCACCCCGCCGGTCACAACAGCCCCGGCGGCCAAGCTGTTGACCGACGACGAGGCACGGGCACAGTTCGCCATGACCGACGCCGCCCGTGCGGCGGCCCCGGAAGGCACGAAGAAACGTGCCGATGCCGCCCAGCAGGCAGAGAACCTCGCCCGCGTCATCGCCTGGGACGAGTTCGAGGCCGGGCATTACGACGAAGCCGCGCACTGGTTCGCCCGGCGGGCGGCGCTGGAACACGAGAACTACGCCAACGAGGTCGCCTTTCAGGAGACGGTGGGGAAGCCTGAGTCGGATAAGTTGGCTGCGACATTGGGCTCCTCCTGCGAGAAAATACGGGCGCGGCTGGCGACGACGAAGGATCCGAAGACCCAGGCGGTGTTACAAAGAGTCGTGGACGGCATCCCCGAGATGGGCTACAGCACCAGGTATTCCTACCTTGCTTTGGTCGAGACGTGGGTGTCCTTGGCAGGCGATCTGCCCAAGCTACTCGGATACTGTCGGCAGAACGTGGCATTGGGCAAGGCAACGCTCCTGGAAATGCAGCAGGCGGGCCTGCCCCCGGAGAAAAAGCTGAAGATGCAGAACGCCATCGCCAAGTCGCTGGAACAGGTCGGCGACGTGCAGGCCCGGATGGCGCAGTTTGACGCGGCGGAAAGGACCTACCAGGAGGCCCTCGCCCTGCGTCGGTCGCTGCCCGAAGACGATCCCGAGCGGGACGTCGCCGAGAGCCTCTCCGACCTGGCACGGCTGCATGAGGACCAGGGCGACCTGCCGAGGGCGCGTACCTTCTACGAGCAGGCACTGAAGGCCATTGAAGACAATCAGCCCACCCTGCAAAAAGCGCTGGCGGCCGGGCCGACGCCGGAGCAGGCCGGCCTGCCGCAGAAAGACGTGGACGAATCCCTCGGAGTGTATCGCCAGAGCCTGATCCTGAGCAGCGTCATGGGCCAGGCTCTGGCGCTTAACAATCTGGGCGGCGTAAGGGAGGACATGGGCGATTACAAGACCGCGCTGGACTACTTCGGGAAGGCGCGGGCGGTCAACGAGACGATCCCGACCAACGGCCCCATGGCTGCCATGCTCGGCGCCGGCTTGATGGCCTCCATCAGAGCGAACGCGCTCGTCAGAAACATGGGCAACGTCGCCGTGGCGCACGCCGATTCGGGCGCGGTGGACCAGGCCATTCAGGAGGAGCAGACGGTTCTGGAGTGGGACAAGCGTTTGGGCGAGGGGAGTGCCACTGCCCTTGTCAACCTGGGCAACCTGTACAGTGAGAAGGGCGATACGGAAAAGGCGTGGCTCTATACGGAGCAGGCGGAGAAGGAGTTCGCCGCTAACCAAGACCTGCGGGGCGTCATCGGCGCATCACTCAGCCTGGCAGGTCAGGCGTCGGAGGACGGACGGCTGCCGGCGGCGGAAGACAACGCACGGCTAGCGCTGACGGTCGCCCGGCAAACGGGCGACCTGGGCTGGCTCGCCTCAGCCACCCGCCAGATGGCGGCCGTGCGGCTCAAACAGGGTCAACTGGACGAAGCGGACGCGCTGCTGACCGAGGCCGCTCAGACCGACGCGCAGGTCGGGTCTCCGCTGTCCGAGGAGAACAC
>JAYTRQ010000780.1:0-2700 GCA_043746125.1 Armatimonadota bacterium
GCCGGTCCCTTCCCTCCTCTCCAAAGCCCTTCCCTCCTCTCCAAAGCCCTTCCCTCCTCTCCAAAGCCCTTCCCTCCTCTCCAAAGCCCTTCCCTCCGAGGGAAGGGACAGACCCGGAACGAATGTGAACGGGACAGGGATAGGACCCGGAACGAATGTGAACGGGACAGGGATAGGATCCAACCGGATAGGGAGAGGATCTACCCCGCCAGCGCCTTCCGTCGGTACTGCGAGGGCGAAAGGCCGGTCTCACGCTTGAACGCCGTGCTGAAGCTGAATGGGTTATCGTAACCGACTTGCTGGGCTACGGCCTCCACTGTGTAGGCCTCGGACGATAGCAACGCCCCCGCCTGACGCATCCGCAGAAAGGTGACGTGGCGCATCGGGCTATGTCCCAACTCCCGTAAGCAGAGGCGGCGCAGATGCTCTCCGCGAAAGCCGCTCCCGGCGGCAAGGGCTGCAACGTCCCAGGGCCGGGCGAGGTCCGCACTCACGGCCTCCCACAGACGTCGGAGGCACGGGTCGCCTCCCGCCGGCAGGACAAAGCGGCGAGCGTAGGAGGCGACCAAAGAGGCCCACGGCAGCAGCAAAGCCGGGTCGTGTGCCCCCATCGCCTCCCAATGCAGACCGGAGATTGCGCCCACGAGTGGACCGGGATCACCAGACAGCAGGACAGGCTGATTCACGGAGCAGAGCCACGGCTCGGACGACTGCACCCAGCCGATCCGCCACCGCTCAGCGGGGTCCGAGTGGTAGGCGTGCAGAACGCCGGGTGGCGAGACATAAGCCGTTCCTGTGTCGCAACGAACCCATGCCCTGTCCAGCCAGACCCATCCCGCCCCAGCCGTGCAGACCAGGAGTTGACCCCAGCGCGGCTGCAAGCGGACGAACCGAAAGGCAGGGCCGGCGTCCGACAGGCCTACCAATCCAATCCCATGCGACGCCAAGGCGGGGCAGAGGGCGGGGCTGACGAGGCGTTCGCGTGTGCCGTCGCCGATCGAGTGGTTTTCGCGAAGGTCGGTGTTGATATGGACGATGGACATGAGGCTAGTTTAGGAGTATTATAGCCCAATTCGTCAAGCGCACGCTCTAAGGAGAAGACCATGACCGTTCCACGCCCGGAGTACCCCCGACCGCAGTTCATCCGCCCCGAGTGGGCCTGCCTCAACGGTGAATGGGAGTTCGAGATTGACGGCGGCGACAGCGGGCTGGCCCGCAACCTGCTCAGTCAGCCGCTGACCGGCAAGATCACCGTGCCGTTCTGCCCCGAGTCGGAGTTGTCTGGGGTCTGCCACACCGACTTCATGCTGGCCGTCTGGTATCGGCGCGAGGTGTCCGTGCCCGAGGCCTGGAAAGGCCGCTCCGTCCTGCTCCACTTCGGGGCCGTGGACTACGACGCGACCGTCTGGGTCAACGGCCAGGAGGTCGGACGGCACCGGGGCGGGTGGACGCCTTTTTCGTGCCCGCTGAAAGACGTCACCGGCGGGGACACGTTCACGATCGTGGTTCGGGCACGAGACGACTGGCGCGGGCCGCAGGCGCGGGGCAAACAGTCTGTCCAATACGCGCCCCATAACTGCCTCTATACCCGGACGACCGGCATCTGGCAGACGGTCTGGATGGAACCGGTGCCGGAATGCGCCCTGCGACGACCGCGTATCACGCCGGACCTGGCAAACGGCGCGTTCCACCTCGAACAGCCTGTTACGCAGAACCGGCCCGGCCTGACCCTCCACGCGACGCTGAAGGACGCGGCGGGCGTCGTCGCGACGGCGCAGGTCGCCGCCCATTTGGACCGCTCACCCCGGCTGGCACTGACGATTCCCGAGGACCGGCGGCGGCTCTGGTCACCGTCCGACCCGCACCTGTACGACATTGAACTGGAACTGCGGGACGGGAATGGGACGGTCGTTGACGCGGCCTCCAGCTATGCCGGCCTGCGTGGCGTCACCATTGACGGCCTCAAGATCAACATCAATGGCGAGGCCGTTTTCCAGCGGCTCGTGCTGGACCAGGGCTATTACCCGGACGGCGTTCTGACCGCGCCCACCGACGCCGCTTTAATTGCGGACATTCAGAGGAGCCTGGATATCGGCTTTAACGGGGCGCGACTGCACCAGAAGGTCTTTGAGGAGCGATTTCTGTACCATGCCGATCGCATGGGCTACCTGGTCTGGGGCGAGTTCGGCGACTGGGGCTGCAACGGCTATGGCCCATCGGGCGACAGCCAGCAGCCGTCAGCAACCTATATTACGCAGTGGCTGGAGGCTTTGGAGCGGGACTACTCGCATCCGAGCATCATCGGCTGGTGCCCGCTCAACGAGACCACGCAGGACATCAAAGACGGCATCACGGTTCTCGACGACGTTACGCACGGGATGTATCTGGCGACCAAGGCGATGGACACGTCCCGACCCGTCCTGGACACGTCCGGCTACGCCCACCGGGTCCGCGACGCCGACATCTATGACTCGCACGACTACATTGGCGAGAAGGACTACGCCGAGGGCCTGGCGAACTTCAGGAAACGCCATGCCGAGATGGCCGAGGGCAAGGTCCTCACCAATGCGGGCAAGAGCTGGTCGGTGCCGTACGCGGGCCAGCCCTACTGGGTGAGCGAGTTCGGCGGCTTCAAGTGGGTCATGGAGGCCGACAAGCGGCTCGCGGACACGTCCTGGGGCTACGGCAGCGGGCCGACGA
>JAYTRQ010000781.1:0-2693 GCA_043746125.1 Armatimonadota bacterium
GGCTTCGGCATCGCATTGGCCGCCGGGTCAGCGCAGCTTTACCTCCAGCGTGTCGGAGGGAAGCCGATCTCAGCCGCGCCCCCGACGGCGATCATCGCCTATGAGATGATGATGCTATTTGCACTCTCAGCCGCGTTCTTTGCCGCCCTGTTTGAGATGCGTCTGCCGAACTGGCGGGCCAAAGTCTACGATCCTCGCATCTCGGAGGGCTTGATTGGGATTGCGGCATATTGCGTGGACGACGAGCATGCCGTTCAGGCGGAGCGCCTCTGCCGCGAGGCGGGCGCAACAGACGTCCGCCGGGACGCGAGGGCATTTGAATGAACCAGCGTCTTCTTGTTGGAGTGATGGCACTCTCTGGCCTGCTCCTCACCGGTTGCGGCAATCAGATGTACCGGCAAGCTTCCTATACGCCTCTGGACTCGCCCCGCGCCGCGCCACCGCAGGAGTCGGTGTCGGTCAGCGAAGTTCTTCTACCGACGGATGGACGTGCCGTCGCATCCGAGGCTTATGGAGCACAGGTGAAGTTGCCTGGCGAAACTGACGCCAAGTACACGGGCGGCCTCCGGCTGACACAGTTCCCAGCCAAAGAGCCGACCCTGCCCCCGCCAAACCTTTCGGACAATGCCCGCTACGAGCCGGCACCGGCCGCAGTAGACATACTGCGAAGCCCTCTGCCGAGTGATCCACGCGTGGTACGAGCGGGCCAGACACTGTTTTACAACCGCTGCATCCAGTGCCACAATCCTGGCGGCTATGGCTATGGCACGGTCGGGCAATATCTGGTCCCCCACCCGCCGGACTTAGCCGCACCGTTGGTACAAAACATCACGGATGGGGCGATGTTCTGGCACATCACAATGGGCCAGGGCAAGATGCCAGGCTTTCGTCACTGGCTGACGCCGAGCGAGCGTTGGGCGACAGTCGCCTACGTACGCAGTCTAAACAACAGCACGGACATCAAGGACAAAGACAACGCCGCAGCTTGGACTGCGAACCGCGACGCCCCTTATCCTGTTTATGGCGTCGTCGGCTACCAGGACGGCCGCAGCGCCTACCCGTTCAAGGTGCTGAACCCGCCGACCTCCGATCCGGCGAGCCGCGCAGACGTACACAACCAGGGCTTCGGACAGCCACCACCAAGCCAGTGACAAAAAAGCCCCGCGCCGGATGGCGCGGGGCTTTTCGTCATTGGTTCACAGGGCTTTGTTAATCAGGCCTACAATGGTCGCCTTGGGGTGCGCCCCTAGAAGCTGGCCGACGACCTGACCACCCTTGAACAGATGCAGGGCAGGAATGCTGCTGACGCCGTAGCGAGAGGCGACGTCGGGTTCACTATCCACGTCCACCTTGACAACCTTGGCCTTGCCGGCGAACTCACCTGCCACGACATCTAGGGTCGGGCCGATTGCGCGGCAGGGGGGACACCAGGGAGCCCAGAAGTCTACCAGGACGGGGACATCGGACTGCAAAACTTCTTTGTCAAAATCAGCCGTGGTCACGGCGGTCGCGCTACTCATACAAATTGCTCCTTGTCGTACTTGATGATCGGTATATGTCGTTTTGTTAAACGTGTTCGGAAAGAGCGGCGCTGATGGTCTGCCGCGTGTTCTGGCCGCCGATTAGCTCGCCGACCTTTTGCCCACCCTTGAAGATAATCAGGGTCGGGATGCTCTGAACGCCGTACCGTCCGGCAATCTCAGGGTTCTCGTCCACGTTCAGCTTGAAGACCTTCGCCCTACCGGCGTGTTCCTCCGCCACTGCCTCCACAGCCGGAGCGATGGCCCGGCAAGGCTGACACCAGACGGCCCAAAAATCTACCAGGACGGGGGTGTCTGACTCCAGGACCTGCTTGTCAAAGTCTGCAGTCGAAACGGCGGGGGCAGCGCTCACGGGCGTATCTCCTTCACGGCTACGGTGCCGGATTAAACTCTCTCTGTATCGACTGAACACGAGCACGAGATGGCCGGTTCCCGCATGGGCCTCAGACCTTGCCATTTCCCTTTACCAGAGCCATGAACTCCTGTCGAGTTGCTCGGTCCGTACGGAATGCACCCATGACGTGGGACGTGACCATGCTAGACTCTTGCTTCTGAACGCCCCGCATCCGCATACACATATGTGCCCCCTCCAAGACCACGGCAACACCTTTCGGCTGCAAGGCCTCTTCCAGGGCCTCAGCGATCTGCGTCGTCAGCCGCTCCTGCACCTGCAAGCGGCGCGAGAACATATCCACCAGACGCGGGATCTTGGACAGCCCGACAATCTTCCCGTTTGGGATGTAGGCGACGTGAGCTTTGCCGAAAAAGGGGAGGAGGTGATGCTCGCACATCGAGTAGAATTCGATGTCCTTCACGACCACCATATCATCGTAATCCTCGCGGAAAATTGCGCCGTTCAGCAGGGCCTGGACATTCTGCTGGTAGCCGCTCGTCAGAAACTTCAGGGCTTCAACAACGCGATGCGGCGTTCGTAGCAACCCCTCCCGATTTGGGTCTTCACCGACGAACGTGAGTATCTCGCGGTACAAATCCTCCACGCGTACCTGAGTAGGCCGAACGGCCTTGGGGCTATTCCCGTTCTCGTGCGCGGCTTCACGCGGCGGCAAGACTTGGACAGTGTCCAATCCCCGTTTCTCGGTCTCTGAAAGTAGTGCCACAATCAGCCTCTTCCTAAGCGCTATCGGCCGTAGT
>JAYTRQ010000782.1:0-2688 GCA_043746125.1 Armatimonadota bacterium
ATCAGACGACGACGCGGATACTTTGGTTTCAAGATGGGGATTGGTTCCTGCGGACCAGTTCGTCAGCCGTGAAATAAAGACGGTCTCCAGCGGTTCCCAAACGCCGTTAACGGATCGATACGGTGGATTGTCGTTTCTGCTGCGCGACGATCAGCGGAATTTACGCCTCGTCCCCTGCTCCTCCCTGCGTCTGGAGACCGTGACGGCAGCTGGCACTCAGGCGGAGGAGCGCAGCATCATCCGTGACGGGGACATTATCTATCACTATGACCACCTGGACGATGCAGCTCTGTTGGATATCCTGACCGACGAACTGCACCTGCGCCTGGATGAGGATCAGCGGGACGCTCTATTAGAAAATCGCACCTCGGAAGATCTTCATAAAAAATTGGCTGCCATTCGCGTGATCCCGACATTACGCGGCCGACTCCTGGCGGCAGTCGGCGCAGAGGCGCTGCCGCGCCGATTACCAAGCGGCCTTATTGCGGTGGCTCAGGCAATTCACGGGGCCTTCGATGACGAGCAGATGGCTGCATGTGCCCTCGCGACGTTCGGTCTTGAGGCCTTGCAAATCTTCCGGGATGAGCTGCACCGGAAAGATCTGCAGCCGCCAGCTCAATGGGCGGGGAGCTATGCCGCCCGCAAGTTTGTGGCAGATCTAGGGTTCCCGAAAGAATACGCTGGCTTTCGGGAGGGGCGGCGCGACGCCGTACTGGACGTCGAGGGCCCGCCGAACCTGCCGCAGTTGCACGATTTCCAGGAACAGATCGTCGCGCAAATTCGAGACCTTCTTGAAGCACAGGGAGACCGGCGTGCCCTTGTCTCCTTGCCGACCGGAGCGGGGAAGACGCGCGTTGCTGTGGAAGCCATGGTACGGGCTGTCCGTGACGATAAACACCGGGGGCCGATTCTTTGGATCGCTCAGAAGGACGAGCTGTGTGAACAGGCCGTCCAGGCATGGAGTGAGGTTTGGCGGTCTCTCGGCCCCAGGGAACCTTTGCGGATCAATCGCCTATGGGCCTCTAATGAAGCGGACTTGTTCGAGGAGAGCACACAGGTCGTTGTGGCGACGATTGATAAACTGCAAGGTTGTATCAATGATGCCGAATACGCTTGGCTGCGCGAAGCGACTTGTGTCATCATTGATGAGGCTCACGAGTCTACTACGAAAGAATACACGGCGGCACTTGAATGGCTGGGGCTGCAGCGCCAGGCAGAGCGTTGTCCACTAATCGGTCTGACGGCAACGCCGTTCCGCGGCAGTGAGGAAGAGACTAAGCGCCTTGTATATCGATTCAACCGGCGTCTGGACTTCGGTGTTTTGGGCGATGACCCATACGGAATGCTTCAGGACATGGGCGTATTAGCACAAGTTGATCATGAGGTTATGGCCGGTGCAACGCTTAGCCTCAGCGAAGCGGAATTAAATGAGTTGCGCCGGATGCGCCGACTGCCGCGCACGGCGGAAACGCGTCTGGGCACAGACGTCGGTCGGAATAAAATGCTTCTGGACTCGATCCGTGCTCGGCCGCAGGCCTGGCCGATCCTGGTGTTCGCCACGTCCGTTGAGCAGGCCAGGACGATGGCCGCTCTCCTGTCGATGGAAGGAACCACCGCCGCCGCAATTTCCGGGGAGACGGATCCTGCCGCGCGACGTCATTATATCGAGCAATTCCGCACCGGAAGCCTGCGCGTTTTAACCAACTACGGCGTTTTGACGACAGGCTTTGACGCGCCGTCCGTTCGAGCGATTTACGTCGCCCGTCCGACGTACAGCCCGGTCCTCTATCAGCAGATGATCGGTCGTGGCCTGCGCGGACCGAAGAACGGCGGAAAAGAGCGCTGCTTGATTGTGAATGTCGAAGACAACATCGTGCAATACGGAGAAAAACTTGCATTTCATGACTTTGACTATTTGTGGAGCAGCCCCTCCGAGGTACAGGCGGCGGTATGAACGCACCCGAGGGGCTTACAGAGGAACAGCGGGCCGTCACCGAGGCACCGTCGGGCGCGCGGCTTCTGGTGACCGCTGGGCCCGGTACGGGCAAAACGCACGTACTGATCTCCCGTCTGTCCCGACTGATCGAACATCATAATGTGAGCCCCGGGCGCGGCCTGCTCGTCCTCAGTTTCTCCCGTGCGGCAGTATGCGAGATCTCGGACCGGGTACGCCGCACCGAGGATGATGCTGCATACGTGCGGGCGCGGACCTTTGACTCGTTCGCAACGCGCATTTTGTCGGAGTATCCGGCTACCGACGACACGTGGACGACGGATAACTACGACGACCGTATCCAGGCTGCCATACGGCTCGTCATCGAAAATCCGGCTGTTCGGCAGGAACTGGCGGTCTACGAGCACGTACTGGTCGATGAAGTCCAGGATCTGGTCGGCGTCCGGGCAGATTTCGTCAAGGCTATTTTGGGGTGTGTCGGCGGCGGCTTTACGCTGCTGGGTGATCCCGCGCAAGGGATCTATAATTTCAGTGTGACCGGGGAGGAGCGATTGATCGGCTCGAAGGCCCTCTATAATTGGGTTCGGGCGAGCTTTCAGGCAGACTTGCAGGAACTCGGCTTAACGATTAACCATCGGGCGCGAACGTTACAGGCGAAGAAGGGATTATGGGCGGGGCCAGCGCTGAATGGAGCCGAGCCCGATTACGCCGACATAAAATACCGTCAGGTAACG
>JAYTRQ010000783.1:0-8426 GCA_043746125.1 Armatimonadota bacterium
GCGCCCTGTCCACCCTGCGGGCATGGATGGACGAGGTGACCCTGCCGCCTTCCGTCTCCCTGGCCGACGCGCAGCCGCTGGGCCTGGCCCGCCTGCACCTGTCTTATGCCCCGCTGCTCGCCCTGGCCCGGCTGTTTCTGGACGGCGGCTCCCTCCAACTGTCCGGCGGCGGTCATGAGACCTTCGCCTTCGTCTTTGACATGAATCGCCTGTTCGAATCATTCGTCTTCCGCTTCCTCCAGCGCCATCGTGCGGCCCTCTTGCCCGCCGCGCTGTCCGAATGTGCCCTGCTGCCCCAGACATCCGGCGCGGCCAAACCTCTGGCCCGGCGCGACGGCCAGCCCGTCTTCCGCCTCGCCCCGGACCTGGCCTTCCGCGCCCCCGACGGCGCCTTTTCCCTGCTGCTGGACACCAAGTATAAGGCCCTCACTCCGGCCGACCGCGCCGCCGGGGTTGCCCAATCCGATCTCTACCAGATGTACGCCTACGCCCGCCGCTACGAGTGCCCCCGCATCCTGCTCCTCTACCCGCAGACGTCCGGCATGGCCGCCCCCCTGCGCGTCCGGTTTGATTTAGAGGGCGGCGGAACGGTGGCGGCCGCGACGCTGGACCTGGGGGTGGAGCTAGGAAAGCCGGAAGGCGTGGGGCAATTGATAGATGAAGTGAAAGACATTTTAGAGGAGACGCATCATGCCTGAGACTGATCGAGCAAGTGCCGAAAGTGCGCGTGTTGTTGTTGAGAGGTTACTGCCGGACGTCATGCTGCGCCTTGAGGTGCTGCGCCTTGTGGCGGACTTAGTTGAGCAGGTCGCTGCACGCAAGCCCCAAAGCTGGGGCCTCACGCTTCAGCCCGCCGCGCTCAGTCTGAACGTCTCGGGCTGGTATGCGGTCGGGCTAAAGCCGAGCACGCTGTATGTCTCAGTGATCCGCTCTCAGGTGCTGGAGGCACTGGAGGCAGAGTTGCAGGACGTCGCCCGGTGGGGCGAACCGTTCGTTCGCCTGCCGGAGTCCGGTTGTCTTTATTTGCCCTTAGACCGCGTCTCCGAGTTCCTACCACGATTGCGCCCGGCGATCACTGCTTTTGTGGATGCGACTCTGGACAAATACAGCGCGATGGGCGGCAAGGTAGAAGGGGCGCACTCACCCGGCTTGGTGGCTTACCTGGAGAATTTCTTGGAGCATGGACTACCGGAACCAAATTATCTGGCCGAACAAGACGAGACATCGGAGGAGGAAGCACCAAGCCTCTCGTTGATCGATTGGCAGGCGGAACTTGCCGCCTGGCTCCAGGACAACCCAAAAACCATCACGCCAGACCAGCTGGCTCTTCGGGAAGGGTTCGCGCAGCAATTCCCGCGCGACGGCCTGCGCGACCTGACTCTGGATCAGTACGCTCTGGGGCGCAACAGCCACGATACGTTTTGCTACTGGCTGGAATTCAGGACAAATGACCTCGGGAGTATCCGGGGCGGCTCCGCCGCCAAGTTCGGCGTCTGGTGGAGCGCTGAGGAAAGCGGATGGCGCTGGAATGCGGCCTTTTCCAGTGCCGAAGATGCCCGCTCCCGTATTACTGAGGGTTTGACGCAAGTGGTGGAGGCGGCTGGGCGGGAAGAATATGACCAGCTCGCCGCACTCAGTAACCAGCGTTTAGGACCGAACCGGGACACGCTCCCAGCCAAAACGCTCTACCTGTACTTTCCAGACAACTTCCTGCCGATATTCCAGAGGCAGCACCTCGCCCACTTCCTAGAATTGTTCGGTCAAATACCCGCGCCCGATCTGTACGGGCGAAACCGGCAGCTTCTGACCCATCTGCGCGCCCTGCCGGAGATAGACAGCCTGGATACCGCACAGATGATGCGCTTCCTGTACGACACGTTCCCCCCGCCCACGGCTGGCTTCCGAATCTGGAAAATTGCCCCTGGTACACAGGCCGCAGCCTGGAGCGGATGTCGTGATAGGGGCTGTATCGCCATCGGCTGGCTTGCAGACACTGATTATAGAACGCTCCCAACCCAAGAAGACGTTGTTCGCGCCCTCGCGGCGGCTGGCTCTGAGCGTAGTGCCTACACCCCGATCCGCCAGTTCACCTACGAAATGAAGCCCGGTGACATCGTCGTCGCCAACAAAGGCCGCCGGACCGTCGTCGGCATCGGGCGGATTACGAGCGACTATCTGCCGCCCGACGACCCCGCAAACGTCCGCCCGAACCACCCGGACCACCCCTGGCTGACCCAATCCCGGCGGGTAGAGTGGCTAGTTCAGAAGCCCATAGATTTCGCTGACTTCCGCCTCCAGATTCGCACGATCAGCAGCTTGGACATGACACGATGGAGGCAGATTAAGCAGGCGTACTTTGCCCGATACCCTAACGACCCCGATCTGCGAGACGCCTTTGCGACCTTGGAAGATGCGACCTTGGAACAGGTCGTCATGGTTGATCCCTCTCCTCCACCCTCGCCGCCTGTGCCGAAGGCCGTCAATGCCCTGCTCGTGATGGCCGGACGCACTCGCAATATCCTCCTTTACGGACCGCCCGGTACGGGCAAGACGTGGCTGGTGACGCAGTTCGCCTGCGCTTTCACCGACTCGGACAAGGCCGAGATGGTGACGTTCCACCAGTCATTTGCCTATGAGGAGTTTGTCGAGGGGGTCAAGCCCGACATTCACGATGGGCAGCTAGACTATCGGGTCGTAGACGGCGTCTTTAAGCGCATCTGCCGGACGGCGGAGCAGAACCCGGACCAGCGCTACCTGCTCATCATTGATGAGATCAACCGGGCCAATATCGCTAAAGTTCTGGGCGAACTTATCACGCTGATTGAAGACGACAAGCGAGTGGGGGAGGGCCAGCCGAACGCCCTCCGGCTGACGCTTCCGTACTCGGGCGACAAGTTCGGCGTGCCGAAGAACCTGACCATTCTGGGCACGATGAATACGGCGGACCGCTCCATCGCCCTGCTCGACTTGGCCTTGCGCCGCCGGTTCACGTTTGTCGAGATGCCACCCGACCCGTCCCTGCTGCCGACCGACGTGGCGGGTGTCAACCTGCGGACGCTCTTGGAGCGCCTGAACGGGCGCGTGTCGGCCCTGCTGGACCGGGACCACCGGATCGGCCACAGTTATCTGATGGGGCTATCGGACGAGGGTGGGTTGCATTTCGCCTGGTACCGCCGGATCGTGCCCCTCCTGCAAGAGTATTTTTACGGCGACGGGGATCGGCTGAAGGCGGTCTTGGGAGGAGACTTCATGCGGGCGGTGACGCCGGATGCGGACACGCGGGCGGTTCTGGGCGGGGCGTACGAGGAAGACGCGCGGTACGAGGTGCAATGGCTGGAAGGGGAAAGTTTTCGGACGGCGTTGCGGCGTTTGGCAGGCGGCGTAGTCACGATGGAGGTAGAGGCAGAAACGCCCGAGGGTGGGTAGGAGGCGACTGTTATGAAGCAGAGCCAAGACACGGAGCTGGACCGAGCGGTTGAGAGCCGCTCGGGACGCTTCCCAAAAAAAAGTCCATTTAGGCTTGACAATGGCGCGACCTATGCGATATAATAGACTTATCACGATATATCGCGATAAGTCTAAACATTGGAGAGCACAACATGGACCTCACATCTTCGGCACTCGCCGGCCTCGGCTTCTTCGGCCTCGCAGTCTGCCTTGCGGCCTGGCGGCTTGACCACTTGCTGATCGAACACGTGCAGCATAAAAGGCCGCGCTTGTAACGTCTCGCCCGGCCCTGTCAGGGCCGGCGTTCTCACAGAACTTTATACGGAAAAAGGAACAGAAACACTCTTATGAAAGACCACACCACACGACACGACACGGAAACAGAGCACCCTCGGGGACATCACGGCCACGACGCGGGCCACGACACGGGCCATCACCGGGACCCGCACCACCATGACGAGGAGCACCACGGCGGGCACGGAGGGCGAGGCGGCGGACACGGCGGGGAACACGGGGGGCGAGGCGGCGGGCCGCGAGGCCGCGCCCGGCGCGGAGAGGCGCGGTACGTCCTCCTAGACGCGCTCCGGGACGGTCCCAAGCACGGCTACGAGATCATCAAGTCCCTGGAAGAGCGCTCGGCCGGCGAATACGTCCCCAGCCCTGGCACGGTCTACCCGACCATGCAGTACCTGGAGGACTTGGGCCAGGTCCGCAGCGACCAGGGCGTGGAGCGCCGCATCTACCATCTGACGGAGGCGGGGCAGGCGGAACTGGAAGCCCGCGCCGAGGACCTGGCCGCCTTCTGGGCGCGGTTCGGCGGTGCGGCGACGTCCGCTGCGAGCCGGCCAGAGATCGGCTTTCTTCAGGAAGAACTGGAGAATTTGGGGCGGACGGTTTGGAGCGGCCTGCGGGGCCTCGCCGACCGCGACGACCCGGCGAAGGTGCGCCTCGTCCGTGAGGCCATTGAGCGCTGCCGCGGCGAAGTCCGGGGGATCATCGCGGCTTCGCAAGAGGCCTGAACCGGCGAAAGAGGAGAAACGCAGCCGACCCCCACGTTCGACGGACGTTAACCGTGGAACGAGAAGGATTTATCCCCTCGCGCCGGAACTGCGCGTAACGTCCGTGACTCACAAAAAGACCCGCCCCATGAATGAAGGGGTGGGTCTCTCGGTTTGAGGGGCTAGTGCGCCACCTCCTGCCGGAGTGCGATGCTTTCCCCGTCCAGCCAGAAGTGCCGGAAGGGGCTGTTATCCAGGGTCGTGGAGCGCAGGTCTACATGCTCCTGCAAGCCCAGCAGGGCACGGAACTCCAGGGCGCTATCCCCATCGGAGAAGCAGGCCAGGTAGTCCGTCCCTTCCTGCATCAGACAGATATATTCGCCTGTGTCCAAATGCTGCAACGCGAACACATGCTGCGAGGTATCTACTTCCATCGAGGATTCCATTATTGTTTTGCCTTCCCTCTCCCTGCTCAAAGTACGCAGAAGGGTTCTTAGATTTATTTTGTTACGTTGTGAGACGCCAGCGACCAGCGCATTGTTCCTATCCCTTAAATTTACCCGACCGCTCCTGGCTTTAATCGCTCCGACTCATGATTCAGGTTAATTATAGGTTAACATGGCGCGTGATGTGGCGCGGGCAGGACACGATTTGACAACCCGAACGGCGATATGCTACACTCCCGCGTGACCCAGTATTCCCAAACGGCCGCCGTCTACGTGTTCGACCTGGATGGCGTCCTTTATTTAGGCGACGCCGCCATTCCCTATGCCGCCGAGGCGGTCCGGCGGCTTCAAAGTCTCGGGAAGGCCGTCTACTTCCTGACCAACAACTCGGCTAAGACGCGGGCGGATTACAAGGACAAGCTGGCTCAGGTGAATGGGCTGGACGTGCCCGAGTCGAGCATCTTCACGTCCGCCTATGCGACCGCCCTGTACCTGAAGGCGCGGGCGGCCGAAGGCAAAAAGGCGTTTGTCATCGGCGAACCAGGTCTGGCGTCGGAGCTCGCCGCATCCGCCGGTTTGGTCACGGTCAATCGGACCGACGACGTCTCCTACGCCGACATAGACTACGTGGTCGTCGGTATAGACCGGCAGTTCACCTACGATAAACTGCACTTCGCCCACGCCGCCATCACGCGCGGCCGGGCGCAGTTTATCGCGACGAACCGGGATGCGACTCTCCCAACCGAGGACCATGAGGTGCCCGGCGGCGGCTCGCTCGTGGCCGCCGTGGTGACCGCAACGTCGCGGGAGCCGGTGACCATCGGTAAGCCTGAGACGCACGCCTACGAGGCGATCTTAGCCGCTGCGGGCGTCACCGCTTCGGAGAGCCTGATGGTCGGCGACCGCCTGGACACCGACATTGCCGTGGGGCGCAGGGTTGGGGCGCAGACCGTGCTGGTGTTGACAGGCGTAACCAGTGCCCAGCAGGCCGAGTCTGCGCCGCCCGAATGGCGTCCTGACCGGATTATCGGAGACTTGCGCGAGTTAGTTTAGGGATATTTAACAAAGGGGAGCCAAGCCGTGCATCCGTTAGCCGCAGTCGTGATCCGCTGGCTCGGTCAAGCCTGCTTCCTGTTGACGACCGGGGGCGGGGCACACCTGCTGATTGACCCGCCCAATCCCTCGGTAGGCTACCACATCGCGGCCCACAGTATCCCGGCGGACCTCGTCTTCGTCAGCCACAACCACCCCGATCATGATTACGTGGAGGCCGTTCACGGTATGGCCGAAGAGTGGGGGCCGATTCTCGCCCACGGCTTCTCCGAAACCGGAGCGAGGACGGAACGGCATCATGAAAAGGTGTCCTACCATCGCCTCGCGGCCTACCATGACAACGTCCACGGCGCGAAGCGCGGGCCGGACACCATCACGGTGCTGGAAACCGGCGGCCTCCGCGTCTGCCACCTCGGCGATCTCGGTCAACTCGCGCTGACGCCGACTCAGGTCAAGGAGATCGGGAAGGTGGACGTCCTGATGATCCCCGTGGGTGGCTTTTTCACGATTGACGGCCCGCAGGCCGCCGCCATTGTCGGCCAGTTACACCCGCGCGTTATTCTGCCCATGCATTACCGGACGGCGGCCCTGAACCCAGACCTTCGCGCCAAGTTGTCTCCGCCTGATGCGTTTCTGGCTGCCATGCGGGGCAAGGCCGCCGTGGTCCGCGTCCAGGCCCGCGACCTCCCGCTTTCGCCTGCGACACTGCCGAAGAAGCCGACGATCTACCTGCTGCGCTACCATTAAAACCCAGGCCCATGTTGCTCGATGACGAACCGACATTCTACCGCCTCCTTGCTGAACTGACGTCCGACTATGGCTACGCCTACCGAGTCGGGCCGGATGGGGGTATGGCGCTGGAATGGATGTCCGATGCGGTGGCACGGGTAACGGGCTATGCGGTCGAGGACATCGCCGCTGCGGGGTGGGGTCAGATCATCCACCCGGACGACTTCGCCTACACCCAGGGCGTCACCGCCCGGCTCCTGGCGGGGGAGACGCAGGTGTGGGAGTTCCGTATCCTTAGTCGGGACGGCCGGACGCGTTGGCTGCGGAGCCACTGTCGCCCCTTGCGGGATGGAGAAGAGGGAAACGAGGCGGAGGGGAACCAGGTAGTCCGACTCGTCGGCGTCTGTCAGGACGTTACCGAGTGGAGGCTGGCCGAGGAGGCGCGGCACAAGAGCGAGCAGGACTTACAGTTCGCCGTCGGTGCGGCCCGGCTGGGGACGTGGTACTGCAACTGGCCGTTCGACAAGATCGTCTGGAACGACGTCTGCCACGCGCACTTTTTCCTGCCGCCGGGGGCAGACGTGGACTTCAACCTGTTTTACTCGTTGATGCACCCGGACGACCGGGAGCCGATGCGCCGGGCCATTGACTGGGCCGTCGAGGAGCGCATGGAGTACAATGTTGAATACCGGACCGTCGGGCCGGAAGGGCAGACGCGCTGGATCAACGCCGTGGGTCGAGCCTCCTACACCGACAGCGGCGTCCCGACGCGGTTCGACGGCATCACCATCGACATCACGGCCCGCAAGCAGGTGGAGCGGGAACTCTCAGAGGCGTTCCAGCGCGAGGCGCTGGTCAGTCGCATCGGCCAGGCCATCCGTCAGGCCCAAGACCCCGAATCCCTGCTGCAAACGGCGGTTGAGGCGCTGGGCCGTGCTCTGGACGCCGATCGCTGCTACTATGTGACGTATGATCTTGAGGCGGGGCGCGGGACGCTCGGCCCGGAATGGTACGGCACTGGTCTGGACCCACTCGCGGGGGAATACGGCATAGACGACTACGGTCTGAACCGCGACCCTGGCTACCTGTCCGGCCACACCCATGTCGTGGAAGATGCTCACGCCCTGGCCAATCCTGAGGCACGTGACCGGGTTGGCCTGCGCTCTCTTGTCCGTGCCCCACTCGCCCCTGGTCCGATCATGACGGCCCTGGCCGTTGCGATGTCCGACAAGCCCCGCGTCTGGACACAAAACGAGATCCAGCTGGTGGAGGCCGTCGCCTCACAGACCCAGGTCGCCCTGGAAGCGTCCCGGATGCAGCAGCGCGAACACCGGATCGCGACGGCCTTGCAGGACGCCTTGCAGCCCCCAGTGCCATGCGAGATCCCGCGCCTCGACGTCGTCGCCTTCACCCGGCCTGCCCTGGACGAAGCCAAGATCGGGGGCGACTTTTACGACGTCTTTCCGCTGGATAACGACCTATACGCGGTCATTGTCGGCGATGTCTCCGGCAAGGGCTTGGCAGCTGCCGCCCAGCTCGCCACCGTCCGCAACATGCTGCGCGGTGTCCTGTACCAGTACCGGACGCCCTCGCCCGCTTTGACCAGCCTAAACACGGTGGTGACCACCCACGACCTCTTGGCTGGGCTCGTCACGCTGTTCGTCGGGCTGTACGATGTCCGGACTGGATGCATTGAGTACGCCTCCTGCGGCCACGAGCCGGGCCTGATCCAGCGCATGTGCGGTGGGCCGAT
>JAYTRQ010000784.1:0-2686 GCA_043746125.1 Armatimonadota bacterium
CAGCCGCTGCGGGGCGGACGTGACCAGGTGCGCCCGGCCCCCCATCGCTGCTACGGCTGCGCCCGCCGCCCGCAGGGACAGCACGTGGGCCGTCGCCCGCGCCCGCAGGGCGTGCGCCTCGTAGTCCGCGTGTCCGATACAGTCGCAGTTCCAGGTTAGGGCGTCCCGACGGCACTTGTCGGCCTCCATCGTCAGCGCAAATGCCGTGTCCGCGATACTTTCCCGGCCCGGCGCCTGGGCCAGTTCACGGAGACAGCGGATGGCGGCGCGGGCGCAGCCCAGCGGCAGGGCGGCGTGTGTCGTCAGGCTCGCCCGATCCATCTGCCGCAGTGTCCCTGCAGGCTGACGGCGCAGGATATTCGCGTCCGGGACGAACAGGTTTTCCACCTGCACTTCCACCGTGTCCGAGCCGGCCATGACGATCAAGTCTAGTGGCTCACTCGCACGGAACGCCTCTTGGTTCGGCTCCTTCTCGACGTACGCGAATAGGTGGTCACCGTCCGCGCAGGCCGCGCCCAGCACGAAGCCGTCCAGCAGGCCCCACCCCGTCACCCAGGGAATGACGCCGCTCACCCGGTAGCCGTCTGCCTCACGTTCTGCCCACAGGGCGGGCGGGCCGGACCGGCGCAGGTGTGACATGGCAATCCCACACCGCCTTCGCCCCGCCGCAATGCCGGGCAGAAGGGCACGCTTGAGGGGCGTGCTGCCGCACTCGACGAGGAACTTGATGCCGGTCTGAAGCTGCTGCTGCGTGAATGCCGTCACGCCGCAGGCGGAGGCCAGGATCTCCACATACTCGTGCCGCGTCGCGTCGTCCGCGCCCAGCCCGCCATAGCCCCGCCCGATGCCCAGCCCGAACAGCCCCGCGTCTCCCAGTCGGCGGACGTTGTCCGCGACGGGGCCCGCCACGCCGCCCCGGTCGGCGTGCGCCGCTTGGGGGCGTAAGGTTGTCTCGGCCAGGTCCCAGGCCGTGTGCAAGAGTTCTCTGTCCATGCTAAAACTATAACATAGGATGGCGTCCATGTCAACAGTACTGACTTCCGATAATTTTCACCTCGCGTCCGATATCCCGCTCCATGCGGTGGCTTTCGCGTACAATAAGACTGCCCCACGGCGGCCCCGGCATTGTCGTCCCGCTTGTATTACTATCCTTGCCTGTGCCGCCGACACATCAAAGGAGAATGACCCGTATGGCAGAGGAACAGAGCCACCAGCAGCTTCTGGACAATCAGAAGATCATCCAGGACAATCAGCAGACGATTCTCACGAACCAAAAAGAAATCAAGTCCAATCAGCACGACATCAAGTCTAATCAGGACAAACTTGACTCTATTCTGAGCAATCAGGAGGAGATTCTAGTCAACCAGAAGACCATCGCCGCCAACCAGGAAAAGATCCTGGCGAAGTAGGCCTCGGGGCCGCATCCGAAAGGACGCGGCCCTGCCCCCTGGCGTAACGGGCGCTTCTTGTGCTATCATAGCTGTAAGATAATGACGCCCAAGCGAGACATTTTTTCACTGCTCCTGCCCCTAGCCGTCCTGCTCGCCGCCCTCGGCCTCTGGGCCGGCATCACCAGCCTGCGGGTCCACGGCAAACTGCTCGTCCCCACCTACGGGACGCCGTCCCCACTGGCCGTCGCGCAGAGCCTCCCCGACGAGATCCACTCAGGGCGGCTTTTCAGCGACATCGTCGCCTCGCTCCTGCGGCTTGCCGTCGGCTTCGGGCTGGCCGTCGCGCTCGGTATCCCGCTCGGCCTGTGGATGGGCGGCAAGCCGCGCGTCCGGGCCGCCCTGTTGCCGGGCGTCAACTTCTTCCGCTGTTTGTCGCCGCTGGCCTGGTTCCCCTTTGCCATCCTCTGGTTCGGGGTGGGGGACGCGCCGGCCATCTTTTTGATCTTCCTAGCCTCGTTCTTCCCTTTGGCTCTGGTGACAATGGCGGCCGTCGCCGGCATCCCTGCCGTCCACTTCCGGGTCGCCCGCGACTACGGGTTCCGGGGCCGGGAACTGCTCACGCAGGTGACGCTTCCGGCCGTTCTGCCCCAGGTCATCACGGGCCTGCGCGTAACGGGTGGCATCGCCTGGGTGGTCATCGTGGCGGCCGAGATGGTGGGCTGCAAGGATGGCCTGGGCTACGGCGTGTCCGACGCCAACAACGGCCTGCGCCTGGACCTGGTCGTACTATATATGATTATCATCGGCGCTTTAGGCGTCGGTCTGGACCGCCTGCTGGCGCAGCTTACCCGCCTGCCCGGCGTCCGTTGGGGCTACGAGCATTGACTGAAGACGTTGCCCTGCGGCTGGACCACGTTTCGCACTCGTACGGTAGCCTGTCCGTGTTGCAAGACCTGTCGCTCACGGTCCGCAAGGGCGAACTCGTCGTGCTGGTCGGCCCGTCCGGCTGCGGTAAGAGCACCCTTTTGAACGTCCTGTCCGGCGCCTTGCCTCCGACGGAGGGGACGGTGACCGCGCAGGGCGTCCTCCGCACGGTCTACCAGCAGGATGGCCTATTCCCCTGGCTGTCCGTCCGGGACAACGTCGCCTTGGGCCTGCGCGGTGTCTCCGATCCGGCCGCTAAAGCGCGGGAACTGTCCGAACTGCTGGCCCTCATCCGCTTGGAGGAGTTCGCCGGCCACTACCCGCACCAGTTGTCGGGCGGGATGCGCCAGCGCGTGGAACTGGCCCGCGCC
>JAYTRQ010000785.1:0-8413 GCA_043746125.1 Armatimonadota bacterium
TTCCTTGGTGTCTGGTAACTTCAAGAATACTCCCTGACCTGCTACTTTCCCTACTCATCTTTGAGCAAAGTTTTCGGTCGTTTTACTTTTACAGAAACAGTTTTACACTAACGCGGTAAGCCGCCCACTGTCAACTGGTTCTACGGAGTTGTAGAGCCAGTGCCAGCGACAGTCGTGACAGTCGCATTCCCTCGTCATAGCCTCCTTCGCCTCCAGCAATAGGAAGGGGACGATGACGAGCGATGCGGCGGCGTCCATCCGCCACCAGTGCAGCAGGGCGTTCACGGCCAGCCCCGCCAGCGGAAGTGTCCAGGGGCCACGCCGCTGATCGAATGCTGTGACCACGTGAGCGTGTAGATCGCAAGGGCCGCACCTGCCACGAGCAGAGTCACCCCCAGCGGCCAGACGAGCGCGAGGGCGACGGGCCAGATGACCAAAAATGCGATGCTCGCAAACCCCAGCATGATTCTTCTGCCCCGCATCCCCCCCTCATACGTCAGCCGAAGCCGTGCAAGCAGAACACGCACGAGGATGATGCCGACAAAGACGAGGAGCGGCACGATGAACATCACCTGGTCGATTCCCACAAGCCATTGGGCGGGTATAGGCATTAACATAAGACATTCCCCTTCCTGTTCGGGCGTTCCCCCTTACGGGGCGCTATGGCAGGCGGTAATCACTGTGATCCAGTAACCGTAGGCACACGGGCGGGATCGCCGCTGTGACGGGAGCAGGCTGCCCTCACACATCACGCGCATGTGCTGGTGTGCGTGTTCACATGGCGACACCTCCTGCAGCAGGGAGCAGACGAGGGACGCCAGAGGCAAGAAGCCATTGAGACAGTCCTTATTTCCGCACTGCAACGCCGCAGGCACCGCACGTCCGTCGTAGACCGGGTGGTGCGGGCGACCTCGGCCATCATCCCCCCCTCCACCGAGACCGTGACCGCTTCGAGGTGGGGGAAGTACGGCAGAAGGTCCTGAAACACCCCGCAACGGTTGCGGTACGTGAACAGGTCACAAGACACGGCAGCCCCCACGTCAGGGCGGTGCGTGGTCGTTCCGCCGCAGGTATTCCGCGATGATCAGGGCCAAGTCTACCACGAAGATCGTCACCACCGCGCCGTCCATGACCGTCACCAGCGCCGTCGGCGGCAGAAGCTGCTCCCCGCCCCACAGCACAAAGGCCAGTCCCAGCAGTACGCCCTTAAGCATCTCGCCCCGTGGCCGAGTGGCGCTGAGTTGCAGGCAAATGTAGGACAGGCCGATCAGCAGCAGAGGGAACGCCGCGACGCGCTGATGTACGGCGGCAAAACTATAGTGGCGGGCCGCGTCCGATACGAGCAGCACCGCGATCCCTACTAGGGCCGACAAGAACAGGAGCGCACAGAGCCAGCGCAGCATCTTGAACCCCACAACAAGCCCACGGCCCGCGTCATTCACGTTGTCCACGGTGTGGCCCCCTACTTCGTCTCAAACGCGAAGAAAGTCGCCAGCCGCGCCAGTGCTTCTGGTCGTACTCGGGTGTAGACGAAGCGGCCCCGCTTCTGCGTCTCGATCAGGCCCGCGTCCCGCAGGATGTTCAGGTGGTGTGTCAGTGTGCTGGCCGTGCAGGGCATCTGGCAGCGGATTTCGCATAGGGAGACGCCGCCCTCGGTGCCGCCGTCGCAGAACCCCGTCTCGATCTCGTAACCCGCCGCGCCGCCGCAGCCGCGTATGCACTGAAACACGGTCAGCCGCATCGGGTCGGCCACGGCGCGTAGCATGGGCATCATGTCCACCGCAGCGGCTTGCGCCTGTTCAAACCATGTTTCGATAGCCATGAAAGTATTATGACTTGGTCTCAACGTTATGTCAATGTTTTTGGTGGGATAATTTGACCGTCATCGAATCTTTTTACCGCCGCGTCAGCCCAGTAAGTTTCAGTGGCGGCAGCGGCATGCAAAAGGAGTCTGTCGGGGCCATCTCGCGGTACATTTCAGACAGCTACTCGGCACCGATTTTGCAAGGACCTTACTGGCGCATGACCCTGTTCCTGGTGCTGCTCCTCGCGGCGTCCTCCTAGGTGCCCATGCCTAGCCCCGACGTTCTGGCTCGGGATGGTATCGGCCCTGAGAGTGAGTTTAGAGGTGGAAGCAGGGAAGTTAGCGGTCCTGACCTTGAGCGATCTGTAGGTGCGTCGTCCACTACACCGCCTTCATCTGCGGGGGAAGCACCAGAGTCAGGCCACCCGCGCTTTCACGTCGGCGCTGAGGTGAACGTCGGCGGCGAGGCATACGTCGGCACTGTTCTGAGAAATATTTTCGCGGCCCTTGACATTTCACTTAACATAGCGGTATAACTATATTGTAATGATAAACGAACAAGAACAACACGACTTGATTGACATGGAGACTTTGGAGCGGGTCGCGCCTATTATCCGAAACGCCGCCCACCCGACGCGACTCCGCATCCTGGACTTCCTGCGGCAGCAGGGTCAGCCCTGCACCGTGACCCAGATCACCGACGCGGCGGGCATCGGTCAGGCCCTGGTCAGCCAGCAGCTCCGCATTCTCAAGGATCAGGGCGTGCTGTCGGCGCGGCGCGACGGCAACTACATTCTCTATGACATTGCGGATCGCAGCGTACTGCTTCTGCTGGACTGCATCCGTCAGCACCAGAGGGGCCTGAAGTAGCCGAATGAGGCTGAAGTAAGCCTATTGGCCTGGGCTAGCGGCCCTTGCCGCAGGTTTTACATAGCAACATAGTCATGTCAAAATATAAAGGAAAAACAATGACAGAAACACCGACCCTCAACCCACCACCGCCTTCCGCCAGCATGGTGGATGCTCACACCGCTCAGGCGCACGTCCGCGACGCCCGCGCTTTCCTGCTGGACGTGCGCGGCTTCGATGAGTTTGCGGCGGGACGCGCCGAGGGCGCGGCCTGCATACCCCTGCCCGACCTAGAGCGTCGGGCGGGCGATCTGCCCACGGATCGCCCCGTGCTGGTCATGTGTCAGTCGGGGGGACGCAGCGCCGTCGCCGCCGAGCGCCTACGCGCACTGGGCATGGACAATGTCACGGATGTCCAGGGCGGCTTCAACGCCTGGCGAGGGGCGGGCCTTCCTACTGTCAGACAGACCAGCGCCATTCCGCTGGAACGGCAGGTGCGGATTGCGGCGGGCGTACTCGTCCTGGGCTTTTCCCTGGCGGGCTTCCTCGTCAACCATGCCTTTTTCTACGGATCGGCCCTGATCGGCTTTATGCTGACGCTGACGGGGGCGCTGGGCATCTGCCCGATGATGTCCATCCTAAGACTACTTCCCTGGAACCGCGTTCCTACCACCTGCACCAAGCAATGCCCCGTCTATGACGGAGACGCTAACCAGAAAGGAATATAATCGTGTTCTTCAAACCCTACTACCTGGGCTGCCTTGCCCACGCCTCGTACCTGATTGGCGGCGACAACGGCGACGCAGCCGTCATAGACCCGCGCCGTGACGTGGACGAGTACCTTGCCGACGCTAGGAATGCGGGCCTAACGATCAAGTACGTCATCGAAACCCACCTGCACGCCGACTTCGTATCGGGTCACGTCGAGATGGCACAGCGCACGGGGGCGACCATCACTCTCGGCGGGGCGACCCCCGTGGACTTTCCCCACCGTGCCGTCCACGAGGGTGAGGAGATCGTTATAGGCGACGTGCGCTTGCGTTTCCTAGAGACCCCAGGGCACACGCCCGAGGGCGTCTCGATCCTGGCCTTCATAGGCCAGGAGACCGACCCGCGCATAGTCTTCACAGGCGACACGCTCTTCATCGGCGACGTGGGGCGGCCCGATCTCGCAGGCTGGCGCGGCCACAGCGCCGAGGCGATGGCACGGGCGATGTACCATACACTCAAGGAGAAGCTGCTAACCCTGCCCGACGCCACAGAGGTATGGCCCGCGCACGGAGCGGGGTCGGCCTGCGGGCGGGCGCTGTCCGACGAACGAGTCTCAACGATGGGGCGGGAGAAGATGCTGGACCCCGCCCTGCGCCCCGTGCTGGACGGCGACGAGGAGGCGTTCGTGCGCGCCCTGATGGAAGGGCAATCGGCGGTCCCGCCGTACTTCCCGCACGACGTGACGGAGAACCGCCAGGGAGCGGCGACGATGGAGGAAGTGCGGGCGCGTGGGCGGGCGATGCCGCCTCACATAGTGGAGGCGCTCTCGGAGGGCGGAACGCTGGTGCTGGACACGCGCCTACCCGACGAGTTCGGCGCGGGGCACGTCCCTGGCGCGGTCAACATTGGGCTGGACGGCAAGTTCGCCCCGTGGGTGGGTAACATTCTCGACCCTAATGCCCCCGTGGTCATAGTCGCTGCCCCAGGGCGCGAGGAGGAGTCGGTGACACGGCTGGCGCGAGTCGGCTACGAGAACGTCGTCGGCTGGCTGGACGGGGGCATGGACACCTGGCGCAAGGCGGGCGGCGAGGTACGAGCCGTGCCGCAGGTGTCGCCTACGGAACTTCGGGGGCTACTGGATCAGACTGCCGCGCCGAACGTGCTGGACGTCCGCACCGATGACGAGTGGGAGGCAGGCCACATCGGGGGCGCACTCCACGTCCCGCTGAATGAACTGTCGGCTCGGATGGCCGAGTTGCCCTGTGAGCCGCTCTTCTTGATCTGCGGGTCAGGCTACCGTTCCTCCATCGGCTGTTCGCTCTTGCAGCGCCAGGGTCGGGGGGACGTATCCAGCGTGGTCGGCGGCTGGACCGCGTGGGAATCCGCCGAGAGAGAGGCTTCTGCGAAACAAGATGCTGAGAAGGGCACAACCCATGTTGGCGTATGATCTGCGCCTGCACGACCTCCTTTTGCCGCTCCTGGGGCTGGTGACAGGGCTTCTGCTGGGGGCGCTGGGGTCGGGTGGCTCGATCCTGGCCCTGCCCGCCTTCGTCTACGCGGCGGGCCTGCCCGTTAAGTCCTCCGTCGCCATCAGCCTCGCTGTCGTGGGGGCAACTAGCCTGATCGGGGCGATCCTCGCGAAGCGGCGGTGCAGCACCCACGGCTGTCCTGGTCAGGAAGTTGACGGGGGCATCACGGCGCTGATGACGGCGGGGGGGCTGACAGGCGCGTTCCTCGGGGCAAGGCTCTCGGCGCAGGTGCCCGCTGAGACGCAGATGCTCCTGTTCGGCCTGGTCATGCTGGGCGCGGCGGTGGGAATGCTGCGTCGCCGCCCTCTGGACCCATGTGCCCTGCCTGCTCGCGAGGCCGTGGACGCATCCTCACCGCCGCGATTGCTGGTACTGCCCCTGGGTCTGGGCGTCGGTTTGCTGACGGGGGTGGTGGGCGTCGGCGGGGGTTTCCTGATCGTGCCCGCGCTCACCCTGCTGGCGCGGGTGCCCGTCAAGCGGGCGGCGGCGATATCACTATGGATCATCGCCGCGAACTCGGCGGCGGGGCTGACGGGCTACCTCGGCCATGTCCCCATCGCCTGGGGCGCGGCAGGGATGTTTCTGGTGTTCGCGCTCCTGGGTCTCGTGATGGGGCAGCGCCTCGCCGCCCACGCGCCGCCGCAGGGCCTTCAGCGGGGATTCGCCGTGTTCCTGGTGGTCGTCGGCTGTTTCACCATCTTCAAGACGCAGGCCGTCCATGGACGTGTTGCCCCTCCGACGGCTTCGTCCCGCCCCATTGTGTCATCACCTTCACCTGCTTCATTACCACAGGTGAACAGCCCATAACAAAGGATCATTGCTATGAACCCAATCTCGATACTTCTCTCGCTGTTGGTGGGGAGCCAGATCATCACGAGCCTTGCCGTCTTTTCCAGCACTAGGCGGGACGTGTCACACGCCAGCAAGAAATCCGCAACGGCAAAGCACCGCATCGTCTTCCAGGTGAACGTAGACGGCCAGGAGCAGTGGCAAGGCGTCCTGGCGAACGCCGAGAACTTGCAGAAGGCGTTCGGCCCCAATCGAACGAAGATCGAGGTGGTCTGTTTCGGCAAGGGCATAGACATGCTTCTTACCACCGACGCGCCGCTGGCCGAGCGCATCGCGAAGGATCACGTGGCGGGGATTGATGCGGCCCCAGATAATGGTTCACGCGCTCGATTACCTCTCCCTTGCTCATTGCCTCTGAACTACTTCCCCCCAATCAGGCTGTGCCCCTTCAACACTTTATCTAAATATCGGCCCGTATGCGATGCGGCCACTTTCGCCACGTCTTCGGGCGTCCCCTCCGCCACCACCATGCCGCCGCCGTCACCGCCTTCAGGTCCCATGTCGATGACCCAGTCAGCGGTTTTGACAACGTCCAGGTTGTGTTCAATGACCAAAACGGTGTTACCTGTGTCGGCCAGGCGCTGCAAGACGTGGAGCAGCTTCTGGATGTCGGCGAAGTGAAGGCCCGTGGTCGGCTCGTCTAAAATGTACATGGTCCGGCCCGTTGCCCGCTTGGCAAGCTCGGTGGCGAGCTTGACGCGCTGGGCCTCGCCGCCCGAGAGCTGCGTGGCGGGCTGGCCCATGCGAATGTAGTCCAAGCCGACGTCGTGGATGGTCCTCAGCTTGCGCGTGATAGCGGGCACGGCCTCGAAGAACAGGACGGCCTGGCCGACGGTCATTTCCAGGATGTCCGCGATGGACTTGCCCTTGAACTTCACTTCCAGCGTCTCGCGGTTGTAGCGCTTGCCGTGGCAGACCTCGCAGGGCACGTAGACGTCCGGCAGGAACTGCATCTCGATCTTGATGATGCCGTCACCCTTGCACGCCTCGCACCGACCGCCTTTGACGTTGAACGAGAACCGGCCCGCCTTGTAGCCGCGCATTCGGGCGTCGGCCGTCTTTGAGAACAGGTCGCGGATCATGTCGAACACGCCCGTGTAAGTGGCCGGATTCGAGCGCGGCGTACGGCCGATAGGGGACTGGTCGATGTCCACGATCTTGTCCAGGTTCTCGATGCCCGTGATGGCGTCGTGGGCCTGCCAGACGTGGTGGGTCTTGTTGATGGCCGATTGCAGCCGGGGGAATAGCGTCTCCTGAACCAATGTGCTTTTGCCCGACCCGGACACGCCCGTGACGCAGACGAAGCAGCCCAGGGGAAAACGCACCGTGACGTTCTTGAGGTTGTGGCCCCGCGCCCCGACCACTTCCAGGTACTTGTCGCCAAGGGGACGCCGCTCGGTCGGCACCTCGATTTTGTCCCGGCCAGACAGGAACCGGCCCGTGACGCTTTCGGGGTTCGCCATGATCTCATCGGGCGTCCCCTGCGCGATGATCCGGCCGCCATGCTCACCCGCGCCCGGCCCGATATCCACGATCCAGTCCGCGGCAACCATCGTTTCCTCGTCATGTTCCACTACGATAATGGTGTTGCCCAGGCCGCGCAGATGAAAGAGCGTGTCAATCAGCTTGGTGTTGTCCCGCTGGTGCAGGCCAATGGAAGGCTCGTCTAGGATGTAGAGAACGCCCGTTAGCCCCGAACCGATCTGCGACGCCAGGCGGATGCGCTGGGCCTCGCCACCCGCCAGGGTCTTTGCGCCCCGGTCCAAGGTCAGGTAGCCCAGGCCGACGTTCAGGAGAAAGCCTAACCGTGTCTTGATCTCGCTGACGATTTGCCGGCCGATGAGATGCTGCCGGTTGGTCAGGTGCAGCGTCTCGAACCAGTCGTATGCCTTGACGATAGACAGGGCGCACAGGTCGCTGACGTTGATACCGCCCAGCAGGACCGATAGTGCCTCGGGCTTGAGCCGTTTGCCCTGGCAGACGGGGCAGGGCCTCTCGGACTGGAACTGCCCCAGCCACTCCTTGACGCCGTCGGACTCGGTCTCGGACAACTTCTTGGTCAGCATCCCGATGACGCCCGCGTAGTCCGACGTGAACTGCCGGTTGCGCCCCCACTTGTTGCGGAACGTGACCGTGACGTTGCCCGATACGCCCGTCATCAGTGCCTTCATCTGCTCATCAGACAGGCTGGAAATCGGCGCGTCGGGCGAGAACTTAAACCGCTCAGCCACGCCTCGGAACAACCCCAGCGCCCACTCGTTGACGTTCCCGGACGTCGCCGCTACGTAGGGCGCGATGGCTCCAGTCTCGATGCTCTTGCTCTTGTCCGGGACAATGAGGTCGGCGTCAAACTCCGTCTTCGTGCCCAGTCCGTGGCAGTCCGGGCAGGCCCCGTAGGGGGAGTTGAACGAAAACAGCCGAGGCTCAATCTCCTCAAAGTTGAAGGCCGAGTCGGTTGCTGCGAAGCTCTCGGTGAACTCCAAAGCCTCGCCCCCGCCGACGTCCACGATGACCTGGCCCTTACCCCACTTCACGGCCGTTTCGAACGAGTCGGCGAGCCGCTTTTCCAGGCTGGAGGCCTTGATGACCAGGCGGTCCACGACGATCTCGATCGTGTGCTGTTTATACCGGGCCAGGTCGGGGATCTCGTCGGACGACAGATCGTACACGG
>JAYTRQ010000786.1:0-8412 GCA_043746125.1 Armatimonadota bacterium
AACAGCAGAACCAGGATCAGCAGGAAAAAGGCGACGGCATCCCGGTAGCTGGCGTCTACGCCGACGCGTGGGCCGTAGGCCACGACTAGGGTCTCGGCAACGCCCATCAGCAGACCGCCCAGGACCGCGCCGGGAATGTTCCCAATACCGCCCAGGACCGCCGCGACGAACGCCTTCAATCCGTACAGGATGCCCACGTAGGGGTCGAAGTGCGTGTGTTGAAGCCCAAAGACCAGCACGCCCGCCGCCCCGGCCAGAGCCGCTCCCAGCGCAAATGTGAAGGCAATCACGCGGTCCGTGTTGATGCCCATGAGCGAGGCGGCTTCGGCGTCAAATGAGACCGCCCGGATCGCCTTGCCGACGCGCGTCCGAGTCACGATGAACGTCAAAGCGATCATCAGAACGAGCGAGACGCCGAAGATCAGGCCCGTCTCAACAGCAGGCGACAGTACGGCCAGGGTGGGCACGTAGCGCGGCTCGGATGAGAATATCTGCTTCAAAACGCCGAAGTTCTCGATGAACAGCGACATGCCGATGGCCGTGATGAGTGCGGTCAGGCGCGAGGCCGAGCCGAGGCTGCGGCGGCGCTGAGTTGTGAACAGCAGACCCGCCAGGCTGGCCCAGGCGAGGACGCCGATGATGGCCGACGACGCGGGTGTCCGGTTGGCATTCAGGGCGATCTCGTAGGCGACATAGCCGACGGCCGCCCCTAGAAACACGGCTGGCGCGATCCAGGCCCGCGTCCGCAGAGGCCGATACGCGGCCTGCTCGATCACCAGTCCGAGTACGGCGCAGACGATCATGGCGATCAGCAAGACGATGATCGCTCCTAGCCACGACGGGACCAGGGTATGCGAGTGCAGGAAAGCTGCTATGCCCCCCCCAAGGACGGTCGCCATGCCGACGTTGGCCGCGCCCAGTCCGGCATACGCGCCCACCATGTAGACGTCCCCATGCGCGAAGTTGATCAGCTTGAGGACGCCGTAGACCATCGTATAGCCCAGGGCGATCAGGGCGTAGATGCTGCCAAGCTGGAGGGCGATCAGTATCTGCTGAGAGAAGTCGTACATGGTCTCCTACGGCTGGAACGTGGCGACGACGTTCTTATAGCTGTCCCCTTTGATCTGCAAGACCACGGCGGACTTCTTTGCGTTGCGGTCGGCGTCCAGCGTGATCTCCCCGGTCGCGCCGTGAAAGCCCTTCGTGGCCGCGATGGCGTCCCGCAGCTTGGCGCGGTAACCGTCCGAATTGTAATCCCCGTCAGCGGGCTTGCCGGCTGCCTTGAAAGCGGCGAAGAGGACGTTGGCGGCGTCGTAGCCCTGCGCGGTCAGGGCGTCGGGCACCTGGCCGCTGTAAGCGGCTTTGTAGGCGTCAATGAACTTCTTGACTGTCGGGTCCTTTGGGTCCAGGGCGCTGTGATCGGTGAAGTAGGAGCCTTCCAGTTTGCCGCCCGCGCCTTTGAGCAGGTCCGGCGACTCCCAGCCGTCGCCGCCGACCAGTGGAGCCATGATGCCGACCTCGCGTGCCTGCCGGGCGATGGTGCCGATATCAGTATAGTAGCCTGGCACATAGAGGATATCTGGATTGCTCCCCTTGATGCTCGTCAGGGCCGCCTTGAAGTCTGGGTCGCCGGCCTGGTAAGTGGTGACGGAGACAACGCGCCCGCCCTGGGCCGTGAACGCCTTCTGGAAGAAATCTTGCAGCCCGTTGCTGTAGTCGCTCGTCTTGTCGTAGAGTACGGCCGCCGTCTTCGCCTTCAGAGTGCCCGTGACGAACTTGGCCGCGACCGTGCCCTGGAACGGGTCAATGAAGCAGACCCGGAAGATATACGGACCTGTCTGCGTGACCTTGGGGTTGGTGGACGACGGCGAGATCATCGGCACTTTGTTGGAGTTACAGAACGGCGCGGCGGCGATAGAGTTCTTGGACGCGACTTCGCCCAGCACGGCCACGGCCTTGTCCTGGGTGATCATCTTCTTCACCGCGGTCAGCGCCCCGTCCGGCTTGCCCTCATCGTCCTCGGGCTTGCCCGTGGAGCCGATCTGGACCTTGTGGCCGTCAATACCGCCGGCTGCGTTGACCTGCGAGACGGCGAGCTGGATGCCATTGTCGGTGGCTACACCAAAGGTCGCCTGGGCGCCGGTCATGGAGCCGTACTCGCCGATGACGATGGCGTCGGACGCCCCGCCCCCCGGCGTAGTTGTGCCACCGGGTCCGGGACTCGCCTCGTTAGACTTGTTGGCGCATCCGCTGACCGTCAGGGCGAGTGCGGCGGCGGACACCAGGCCGCCGATAAGGCGTGAAGTGGCGCGAGAAGGGCGCATGAACAAGGGCTTCCTCCGATGTGATTGTGTGCTGTTTTAAGTGGGGCGAACTGAGAAAAGGCGGGCGGCATTGCCCTGTGAGGCTGAGGCCTATCGCCTCTTATTCCCCCTGCCTCTCCGTGATTCCTCCCCGCCGAAAGATTTTTCTCGCCGTGCCGGCCGACGCCGCCCCGGCCAGCGCCGCCAGCGTCAGCAGGGATAGGTACAGGCCCAGCCTGAACGGGGTGGGGCGGTAGGAAAAGATGACCACATGCGCCCCTGCCCGCGTCAGCCGGATCGCCCGCAGACAGCCGCCGGTCGTTTCAATCGGGACCGGATCGCCGTCGGCCGTCACCACCCATCCCGCTGCCTGCGTGTCCGCCAGAATCAGTCGGGCCGGGCCGTTCGAGACACAGGACAGCCGTACCTCATCCGGCCCAAAGTCTTGCAGCAAAACCGGTGCGGCGGACCCTTCCAGACGGGCGCGAGGCCGCCACTCTGCGTTCCGCAATAAGTAGATGAAGGCCTGCGGCTCAAGCTTGCGGCTCGGCCTCGCCGGGCCTAGCGTCGGGTCGGCGCGGATGACGACCAGTCTCGACAGGCTCCGCTCCGGTGGCCGGACGCGGCAGACGGCGACGTACTTCACCGCCAGCGTCCCCGCCCGCCGGGCGGCCTGTGCCCGGTCGTAGGGCGTGGCCGCCGGGTCAAACGAGCGATCGGCCTTCCGGGCTGTTGCTTCGGCGTTCTTCAAGGCCACCGGCTCGTAGCCGTAGGCGTCGGAGAGGCCATAAGGCATCGTCAGGTTGGGCGTCAGCGTGTCCGCCCACAGCGCCTGATACCCCGGCTGTTCCTGCCGGTAACTTCTGGGGCTGGTGAATCGCAGCCAGACGCCCGCACTTGGCGCTAGTATCCGCGCCTGATGTGCCCGTACATCTGTGTCGGCCTTCACGGCGGCGACGTTGGGCGCGACCGGAAGCAGAACGGCCGGGTCGGCGAGTGGATACAGTGTGCGCCCAAAGGAGGCAAGGTCGGCGAAGGCGAGGAGGAGGATTAAAAGGCCTCCCCAAATACTGACGCCCCGGAGGGCGCCCCCAATTCTGGGGGAGCTGGAAGGAATCTTCCCAATACGCTCCCACCCGCACCCCGCCAAGAGCGACAGGGCGAAGCAGGCCCACAAGAGGCACCGAGCGGGGTCGTGGAACGACCGGAAGCCGGGCAAGACGAAATAGGCCAGGTGGTACAGGCCGCCCCGCCCGCCCATCGCCATCCAGACCCCGAACACGAAAACGAGCGTCCAAAACTGAATCTCCCGCGCCCCGCCCCGCCGCCAGGCCCCCACCGCGCCCCAGACGGCCAGGGCCAGAGGTATCCAGCCGACGTAACAGCACGTCTCCCAGAAGTTGCCTCGTGCCGTCCAGTCGCCGCTGAAGGGGTGCCCGTGTAGCCGGGGCAGGGCGAAGTTTGCGAGCTGGTTTGCCGGCAGGAAGAAGCGGTCCACGATCTCAAATGGCAGCCTCTGCCGCGCCGCGTCCCGGAACAGGGCCAGTGTAGGCAGAATCTGGCCCATCGCCAGCCCCGCTGCGACCAGCCCGGAGAGCAGAAGGAGAGGAATGGCCCCCCGGCCCCCATGATTGGGGGCGGGGGGGGCCATTTTAAATACCCCATATGCCGCCGCCAGATAGAGCGTCAGCACCGTCATCTGCACATGAGCGGCTAGAAGCTGCAGGCCCAACACTCCGCCCAAAACTAGTGCGTCTCTCGTGCGGCGTCGGCGCAGCAGGCCGTCCCCACTCCACAGCACCCAGGGCAGCCAGGCGGATGCCTGCACCATGTTGGGGAACTGCTCTTTGGAAACCAACTGCCCGCCGAACATAAACGTGATTGCGGCCAGCAAACCGGACACCCGGCCCAAGCCCAGGGCGCGGCGGGCGAACAGGTACGTCCCCAGGCCCGCCAGCCAGACGTGCAGGGCCACGGTCAGGTTGAGGAACTGCGAGGCTGAGACCCAGGGGAGCAAAAACGTCACGGGATAGAGAGGCCACGTCTGCGGGTTGCCCACGTAGGGCGTCCCGCACAGCAGGAGCGGGTTCCAGAGCGGCAGATGCCCCGCCCGCAGGTTGTCCCGCAGGAACGACTGCATCGGCGTGAAGTACAGGCCGACGTCCCCCCAGTACAACACCCTGCCGCCGACAAGTTGCGGCCAGAAGTAGACGACAGTCAGCGCCAGCAGGAACAGCGGGGCCAGGATGCGGCCGGGCCAGGTAGAATAGGGAGGTGGGGCCGTGCGTCTCACGGCGGGCAGTGTATCACGGGAGGCACGACTTTGTCAATCATACCGACCATACGAATCGCGGTCATCGGCGGGACCGGCTTCGGCCAGGCTCTGGTTTCGGGAACAGGCGAGACGATCTCAACGCCCTATGGACCCGCTTCGCTCACCCGGGCGGATCTGGGCGATGGCCGCGAGCTGCTGTTTCTGGCCCGGCATGGGGCGGGCCACGTTCTGCCGCCGCACCGGATCAACCATCGGGCCAACGCCCACGCGCTGCGCGAGGCTGGGGCGGACGCCGTGTTCGCCACGGCCGCCGTCGGCTCCCTGCGGGCCGAGATCGCGCCGGGCGACTGCGTCGTGCTGGACGACTTCCTGGACTTCACCAAAGGCGACGTCCCGACGTTCTTTGACCAGCCCGGCCAGGTTAGGCACATGGACTTCTCGCACCCCTACGACCCTGGTCTGCGCGCGACGCTTCTGGCGGCAGCCCCCACCGACCTCCCGGTCCATCCGCGCGGAACTTACCTGTGCGTCTCCGGCCCGCGCTACGAGACGCCCGCCGAGGTCCGCCTCTTCGGAAGCTGGGGCGCGGACGTGGTCGGCATGACGGGAGCGCCCGAAGCCATCCTCTGCCGCGAGGCGGGCCTTCGCTACGCGGGCGTCGCGCTGGCGACAAACTACGGGACAGGCCTCGTCGCGGGCGCGGCCCTGTCCCACGCCGAAGTGGAGGAGCAGATGGCCCTGCGCCGCTCGGCTCTCGCCGATTGGCTCCTGCGGGCGGCACGGGCCGTGTAGCGCCTGGCCCCGACCCTAGCAGGAATCCGCCCCGCTACCGGTGAACCGCTTATAAACCCCAACCGAGGAGCCTCAGTGAACCTAGAAGACGAATTGCAGGAGCAGGAAGACCGGGTAGACGCCCTCCTGAAATCGGCGGGCAAGTATGTGTCCGCCCTCAAAGGCTGGAAGAAGGCCTGTCAGATGGGCCATCTCGGGAACCGGCAGAAGGCCACCGCGCTGGCAGGCGAACTTGTGCCCCTTCTCGCCGCACCCGTCGAAGAGGCCGCCGGGGCGTGGCAGCTCGACGCGCGGGCTTACCTGGAAGGGGCCGACTGGCGCCGGGACCTGCGGGCCGCCCTGGAAAAGCAGGGCCTGCGCGTCTTGGAAGAAGGCGACACCCTGCTCGTGCCGCCCTTTGTCGTCCGGGCCGTGCCGGGGCGCGGGACGCTGGCGCTTGGCAAGCTCAACTGGCCGGCGCTCCAGCCCCGCGTCGTCGCGGCCGAACTGAAACGACTGAAAGAGAAGGCTGGGACGGGCAACTCGCAGGAGTTCGCGGACAGCCTGTTCGCCGTCTGCCAGCGGCTCAACCCAGGCACGGACATCCCCTTCGCCAAGTTCCGGGACGTCTACGAACTGTTCAGCCTGACGCCCGGCTGGAAGAAGGACAACCCGCCCGCCGCCTTCGGCCAGGCGATCTATGCCCTGCACCGGTCGGGCCTCCAGGCAACGCGGGCGGGCCGACGGTTCGAGTTTGAGTATCCCTCCGGCAACGTCAAGGACCGCGAGATTTACACCGTCATCGCCGAAGACGGACGCCCTATCCGCTATTTTGGAGTGCAATTCCGATGACCGAAGTCCAGCGTGTTTCTGCCGGCGAGTGGGGCGACGTCCTCCGCCGGGAATATCTCGACGAATACGTCTGCACCGGCGGGTCCGCCGTCAAAGTCATCAGCGGCTCCGACGCGCAGATCGAGGCCGCCCGAACCCGCGTCCTGGCGGACGCTGCGGCGGGCGGCTACTTCACCGCCGCCCTGAACCCGCTCACCCTGGACGATCTGGGGCGCAAGCGGGACCTGCACCGGATCGACAAGTTCTATTTCGCCGTCACCGAGTCGGTGGATTGGAAAGCCTGGACGGCCCAGCAGGCGCGGCGGTTCCTGGCCGACCACGGCATCCGCGCCGAGGACCGCGCCCTGGACGACCTGGACGGCATCGCGGCCGACAACGGGCGGGACCCGCTCGATCTCGTGAACCAGTACCAGCGCGAGTTCGCCACGCCCATGCTCCGCGACCCGGCCATGACCCCGGAGTTCCGCACGGCCATCAAGGAATTAGGGCTGGCCCAGCTCGTCGCCGCCTCCGCCGCGCCGACGACCGAGGAGGTCCTGCTGGCCTGGTTCCGGGGCCGCACCCTGGCCGGCGCGGCAACGGCCTTGAAGAAGCTCCGCATTTACGAGCGCATCAACCAGGCCAACGCCCGCCATGCGCTCGCCTCCTTCTGCACCTGGCTTCCCAAGGTCGGCTATTCGGGCCTGGTCGTCACGCTGGACCTACGCCCCTACGAACACAAAAAGATCGCCCGCACCGTTCGTGAGGCCGAGTCCAACCGCCGCCTCAAGGAAGCCATCGCAGCGGGCGCGTCCCACGACGAACTCACCGCCCTGGTGGCCGCCGGGGACGACGAACCCTCTGTGACTTATAGCGACGCTGCCTATGTGCAGATGCTGACGCTGATCCGCCGCTTCATTGATGAGGTGGACTGGTTCGAGCGCTTCCTGCTCGTCATCCAGACCACCCCGCAGTTCTACGACGCCCTCTCGCGCCGCAACTACTTCAACTACGACGCCCTCCAGACCCGCATCGGCCTGGAAGTCCACGACCAGCAGAAGCCCAACCCCGCCGCCTCCCTGGTGCATTTGGGGACTTCGGGCGCGTGGGGAGAATAACGTGTGGAATCGCACATTTTTGGCTGAAAGCGAACACTACTACGTGGCGAGTGAGTTTGAGGTGGTCACCCTCAGAGACATCCGCAAGGGGCGCTTTGTTGTCATCGGCGATTTCTACGGAGACCCTGAAGCGGCAATGATCGACCGTCTGGAGCGGTGGGTGGTCATGGTAGGCTGTGGACTGATACTCTATCGTATCCAGGAGCCCTTTGTGCCGTACGAGTACGATCTGCACAATCATCAGTGGTCGGAGATGTTCCGTAGTCCGCCCGATGACTGGTGGATTGAGTTCGTGCAGCAGGTGAGCGACGATGAACTGGAGTTCGTTGCCGATCCCAATGGGTCAAAGGCGGGGTGTTACCGACTGGACACGCAAAGCCTGAGTGCCCGACCGTTGTTTGCCACGGGCTTCAATCCGTTGCGTGGCCGACATTCTGAACTGGAGCGTTTGCCAGGATGAGAAAAAGCAGCATTGCGCCAAAAGACGACCTCCCCCAGCATCTGGGGCACAAGCCCATCTACGCGATGCCGTACCAGTTCTTTGAGGGGACACCGCCCGGCAACACAGACAGCCGCTATCTGTCGGTGGGCCTCGCTCAATGGAACCCGAACGACGTTTCCATCAAAATCATGCGGCATACGGGCAATCGCTGGACACGGCAGGCTGAGGAGTTACCTCTGAGCCGCGCGATAGACATTACTACGTTCCTTACCCACGTCCTCACCAAGTCAGAGGGCGAAGTCGTTCAGATGAAGCCGGGCACGTTTGAGAACCAGAACGACGAACTGACCGTGGAGCGTGATAAAAACCGCAGTATATCAGAGATAGCGCAGTTCGACACTTACGTAGACCGGCATGAGCCGTACCTAAAGAAGAGGTTGAACGCGCTCGCAGACTTGCTGATTGAACTGCGGGCAAGCGGCAAACTTTAGACGACGCTTTGCCATTTCATTCCAGACATAGTATAGCAAATGGCTAACAAGTGGTGGAATAGCGTCAGAGGAAACCAACATGGGAACCATTGCAGAGCCAAAGGGGAAGACCCGGCAGGACGTCCAACTTAACATCCGTATGGCCGCTGAGACGAAGGAGCGGATCGAGCGGGCGGCGAAG
>JAYTRQ010000787.1:0-8402 GCA_043746125.1 Armatimonadota bacterium
CTCGCGACGATCTCCATCGCCCCGGTGCCCATCCCAATCAGTCCGAAGGCGGCCAGGGCTGCCCCGAAGCCGGGCGCCCGCCCCGCCAGAGCCAGCGCAAGCGCGTACAGGGCGATCCCACCGAGCAAGACGGGCTTGCGGCCCACCCGGTCCGAGAGCGTCCCGGACAGCAGGACACCGACGATGAACCCGGTGAAGTTTGCCGAGAACAGCCGCCCTTCTACAGCCGGTCCCAAATGGAAGGAGATCCCCAGCGCGGGCAGCAGGACGCCGACGGCTCCGAGATAAAGGGCATAGAGGAACAGCGCGACGCAGCACAGGGCCGCGAGGGGCGTACGACCGCCCATCAGCGGCCTTTGCCGTCGGCGTGTTCTTTGGATGATCTCGTCAACGTCAAAGCGCCACCCCGATCTCCCGCGCCACGCCCCGCACATGCTCTGCCGCCAATGCGTATTCTCCCGGCGTCGGCAGGTGCTCCAGCATCAGTGGCGTGTGCCGGTCAAGTTTGTCCAGTTCGTTTAGGAATGTCCTGTAGTCCAGCCCGCCCAGTCCAGGGCGCACTTCGTCCAAATGTGTCGTCAGGCGGCCCGCCAGCACGATGTCTTTGGCATGGCAGGTTTTCACATACGGGCCTAGCTTCGTGAAGCACTCGCGCAGGAACTCGGTGTTTTCGAAGAACCGCTGCGGGCTGGAAATCATGTTGACCGGGTCCAGATGCGCCGCGAACCGGGGCCGGTCAATGGCCGCAATCAGCCGCAAGTAGTTGTCCGGCGAGTCCGGATACGTCCATGGCATCGTTTCAAGTGCGTAACAGGCGCGGTCTGGCCGGACGGCGTCTATGATCCCCTGGATGGTCTCAACGATCCTGTCAAACGTCCTCTCCGTCAGGTTGTCAGGATGAGGGCCATCCCACTGTGCCCCGCACGAACCGGCGATATTGACGCAGCACCGCGCCCCAATGGCATCGGCCAGCGCCAGCTGCTCTCGACAATGGGTGGCCGCCGCACTCCGCTCCGCCTCATCGGGCGACAAGGGGTTGCTCCACGCGCCTACCTCGGCGATGACGACGTCCGCCTCAGTGGCCGCGTCGGCGTAGGCGCGGACAGTCGCCGCGTTCGCTGCGCTGTCCAAGGGGCAGTGGGCTGCCCGATAACCTGACGCGCGTAGAGCCGCGATCCATGCCTGAGGCGTAGAGGTTTCGCCTATGGGGCCACCGAGTCTCATTCTCCCTCCGGGTAGGAGCCGAGCACGTTGACGTAGATGGACTGCTTACGCAGATCTTCCAGCGCCAGCTTCACTGGTACGTCAAATTCGTGTCCTTGGAAGTCCGCGAACTGGACGTACTCCCAGGCGGCATTTTTAGCCGGGCGTGAGGCGATCATGCTCAGGTTCACACCATGCGCCTCGAACGTCCGCAAGGCGCGGCCCAAAGACCCAGGCTCGTTCTTGACGGCGAACAGGGCGCTCGTCTTGTCCCGGCCGGTGGGCGGCGGCTCATTGCGGCCAATGACCAGGAACCGGGTCCGGTTATGTGGGCTGTCCTGGATGCTCTCAAAGAGCATGGGCACATCATAGACCTCGGCCGCCCGGCGGGGCGCGATGGCCGCGCCGTTCGGATCCCCGGCCGCGCGCTCCGCGGCTTTAGACGTCGGCTGTGTCTCGATGATCTCGACGTTGGGCAGGTGCGTGTCCAGCCAGCGCCGGCACTGGCCGATCACGATAGGGGCCGAGTAGAGCCGCTGAATCTGGTCCAGGGACTTCGCGTGGGTCAAGAGGTTCTGGACGATGCCGATGAAGATCTCCGCGCAGACCTTGAGAATCGTCTCATGAAACATGTCCAGCGTGTAGGTGACGACGCCGTCGGTGGAGTTCTCGACCGGCACGACGCCGTAGTCGGCCCGGTCACGTTCCACTTCGCCGAAGACGTCCGGAATAGAGCGGCAGTCGTGGTACAGGGCGGACGAGCCGAACCGCTGCAGGGCCGCCATCTCGGTGAACGTTCCAGGTGGCCCCCAATAGGCGACCGTCATCGGCTTTTGCAGGGCAATACTCGCCGAGATGATCTCCCGGTAGATTGCCAGCAGGGCCTCCTTGGGCAGCGCCCCGCCGCCGTGGAGCCGCATCAGGCGCTCCACTAAGTCCCGCTCGCGCTCAGGGGCGAAGTAGCGGGCGCTGTTGTCGGCGGCCTTTTGTCTGCCGACTTGAAGGGAAATGGCGGCGCGGCGGTTGAGCAGCGCGACCAGGTCACCGTCAATGTCGTCAATCTGTTGTCGAAGATTCTCTAAGCTCATGGTGCCTTGCTGTTCGGCGTAAGGAGGCGGGATTCCTGCCCCCCTGCTCCAATTCAGGGGAACCGGAACCCACCGCTAACCTAAACTCTTTCCCGCTCCGTTGCAGCACTGGCGACCCAGAGGGCGGGGAGGTTGGCGCCCTCCGGGTCTGCCAGTGCAGAGGAACGAGACGGGGGGGGTTACTCCGGCTCCTCAGAATTACACGAGGGGGGGCGATCCTAGCCGTTTCCCTTGACTTCCACCCCCGCCGACGTGCTACAATGAAAGGAGGCTTTCTTTGACGGACAACTCGGAGAATGAGGCAGGCGTTGGCCTGACGGAGACATTACGGCGGCTGGCGCAGATCGTGACGACTTACGGGCTGTCGGAACTGACGGTCGAAGAGGATGGCACGACCGTCACAGTCAAGGCGGGCGAGGCCGCGCCCCCTCCTCCGATGACGCTGTCCATCCCGGCCCACCCGTACATGCTCCCGTTGGCGCAGACGCCCGCCTACTCGCAAACGGCGGTCACCGTTCCGACCGCCCCTGCACATTCAGCCAGTCGCGTCGCGCTGGAGTCTCCAATGGTGGGCGTTTTCTACCGCTCGCCCTCGCCCGAAGACCCGTCGTTCGTTAACGTCGGCGACATTATCCGCATCGGCCAGGCCGTCGGCCTGATTGAAGCCATGAAAGTTTACAGCGAAGTGCCCTCGGAAGTGGCCGGCAGAATCGTCGAAATGCCCGTCGAATCCGGCAAACTGGTCCAGCAGGGCCAGGCGCTGCTCTATGTGGAAACCCTGTGACCGACAAAAAACAAATTAACGTCGGCATCCTCGGCCTCGGCGTCGTTGGCAGCGGTACCGTCCGCGTGCTGACCGAGAACGCCGAGACCATCACGCACAAGGTCGGCGTGCCGGTCGTTGTCAAGCGCATCGCCGTCCGGGACAAGACGAAGGCCCGCGACGTAGTCGTGGACCCCGCCTTGCTGACGGAGCGCCCCGAAGATGTCACCGACGACCCCGACATAGACATCGTGTGCGAGCTGATCGGCGGCGTCGAGCCGGCCCATGAGTACGTTCTGCGGGCCATAAAAGCCGGCAAGAACATCGTTACGGCTAACAAAGAGATGATGGCGAAGGCGGGCCACGACCTGCTCCACGAAGCCGAAAACCGGGGCCTGGACTTCGACTTTGAGGGCAGCGTCGGCGGCGGCATTCCCATCATCCAGCCGCTCAAGCAGGCGCTGGCCGCCAACCAGTTTTCCGAGATCATCGGCATCGTCAATGGCACGACCAACTATATCCTGTCCAAGATGACGGCCGAAGACGCCGACTTCGCGGACGTGCTGGCTGAGGCGCAGGCGGCCGGATACGCCGAGCCGGACCCGACCAACGATATCCAGGGCTATGACGCCCAGTACAAGATCGCCATCCTCTCGTCCATCGCCTTCACGTCTCGCGTCTCGCCCGAACATATCTACGTAGAGGGCATCACCAAGATCAGCAAGCGCGACATCGCCGTCGCCCGCGATCTGGGCTACGTCATCAAGATCGTCGGCATCGGCCAGGACCTCGGCGACGCCCTGCAAGTGCGCGTCCACCCCGTCCTGCTGCCCAAGAGCCACCCGCTCGCCTCGGTCAACGACGTCTACAACGCCATCTATTTGCGCGGCAATGCGGTCGGCGACGTCATGTTCTACGGGCGCGGCGCGGGAAGCCTGCCCACCGGCAGCGCTGTGGTCGGGGACGTCATCGAGATCGCCCGAAACATCCGGCGCGGCGCGACCGGGCGTTTGGGCTGCACCTGCTACGACCACAAGCCGACGCTGTCCATTGACCGTCTGCGAACGAAGTATTACATCCGCCTGATTGCCCACGACCGCCCGAAAGTCTTAGCGAGCCTCGCCTCCGTCTTCGGCGACTTCAACGTGAGCATTGAGAGCGTCGTCCAACGCGCCCTGCCGGACGGCGACGCCGAGATCGTCTGGATCACGCACCAGACGCTGGAAGCGAACTTGCGCTCTGCCCTGGATGTCATCCGCCGCCTGCACATCGTCTCGGGCATTGAGAACTGGATACGGGTGGAGGAGTGAGCCAGATCATGGTAGATTACTATGAACTCGAAGAGCAGGTAACTTCTAAGCAAAGTTTCTTGCGCTTTCTCCAGGCGTTCATCGAAGATCATCACGACATGGAACGGAAGGAGGAGGCGTCTCCTTCACCCGGTTACGGTCCCAGCGCCAATGATTGGGAGAACCCCACTCTGGGCCGTTTCCTGGAAGCTATGCACGTTTGGGCCTCTTCGAGTTATACGGACACCGAAGAAGAACACGTGCCGGAAGAACTTTCTTGGCGGACGCTCGCGCGGTGGCTCTCTGCGGCTAAGGTGTACGAGTAGGCATAAGGCGAGGGGATAAATCCCTCTCGCTGAACTGCACGTCCTTCGGACGGGGCAGGTTGGGGGCGATGCATCCCCTCTTCGTCCAAAGGACGCTGATTTAGCGAGAGGGATTTATCCCCTCGCACGTCTTCAAGCGAACGTTAGCAAGTGACAAGCAATGCACCTGACCATTGAACAACTCCCGAGCAAACTGCGCGGCACCCTCTGGGCCAGCCTGATTGCCCCCCGGCCTATCGCGCTCATCTCGACGCAGGACGCGCAGGGTGTTCCCAACGTCGCGCCCTACAACGCCTACTGCGGACTGGCGAACTTCCCGCCCCTGCTCGGCATCTCGTTCAGCCAGCGCGAGAAGGCGGACAAGAACACGCTTGCCAACATCAAGGCGACGGGCGAGTTCGTCATCAACCTCGTCCCCCGGTTCCTGGCCGAGACCATGAACCAGGCCGCCGAGGGTACGGAGCATCTGGATGATTTCGCCCGGCTCGGCCTGACGCGGGCGGAGTGCGAGGTCGTGAAGTGCTTGCGCGTGGTGGAAAGCCCGGCGTCTATGGAATGCCGCCTGGTTAACACAATGCTACTCCCGCCGAGCAAGTGCGAGTTCGTCGTCGGCCAGATCGTCGGCGTATTTATGCGGGACGAGTTTGTGACCAGCGACAGCGGGTTTGACCCGCTGGCCGCGGACCTGTTGGCGAGCGTCGGGGCCGAGGATTATCTTTCGCTGAACGGCGACACGCTGCATCTGCCGAAGTCGTGGTAGAGGGATGGCCCCGCACCTCGAGCCCGGACGGCCCCGCGCCTCGAACCTGGACGGCCCCACACCTCGAACGCGGACAGCCTCGCACCTGACGCTCCGCAGAGTCCCTGCCCTGCTCTCTTTTTGGAAACACCTATGCGACAAGGAATTATCAACCAGTACCGCGCCTACCTCCCCGTCTCCGATGCCACGCCCGTCGTGACACTGATGGAGGGCGACACGCCGCTCATCCCAGCCCCACGTCTGGCCCAGGCCATCACGCCGGGCCTGAACCTCATGCTCAAGTTTGAGGGCATGAACCCCACGGGCTCGTTCAAAGACCGGGGCATGACGATGGCCGTGACCAAGGCGCTTGAGTCAGGCGCGAAGGCCGTCATGTGCGCGTCCACGGGCAACACCAGCGCGGCGGCGGCAGCATATGCGGCGCGGGCCGGGCTGGACTGCGTGGTACTGTTGCCGAACACGGACGTCGCCCTGGGCAAGCTCTCCCAGGCGCTCATTCATGGGGCCAAAGTGCTTGCCATCGAAGGCACGTTTGACGACGCCCTGCGGCTGGTCCGCAAGATCTGTGAGATCTACCCGATCACGATTGTCAACCACGTCAATCCGTACCGGATCGAGGGCCAGAAGACCGGCGCGTTTGAGGTCTGCGATGTCCTGGGTGATGCCCCAGACTTCCACGCCCTACCGGTCGGCAACGCGGGCAACATCACGGCGTATTGGAAGGGCTACAAAGAATATCAGGCGGCGGGCCAATCCCGAAAACTGCCCAGGATGCTCGGCTTCCAGGCAGCCGGTTCTGCGCCCATCGTGGACGGGGCACCCGTCTTGAAACCGCACACCATCGCGACGGCCATCCGCATCGGCAACCCGGCCTCGTGGCAGCACGCGCTTCACGCGCGGGACGAGTCGTGCGGCCTGATAGGCAAAGTGACCGATGACGAGATACTGGAAGCCTACCAGATGCTGCCCGCCCTGGAAGGGGTCTTCGTGGAACCCGCCTGCGCTGCTCCACTCGCCGGCCTCAAAAAGCTGTACGCAGCGGGCTACTTCCGTGACTACGCGGGCGCGACCGTGGCTGTGACGCTGACAGGGCACGGGCTGAAGGACCCAGATCGAGCCATCAAGACCATCCCACACCCCGCCACGGTCCCGGCCACTCTGGAGGCCGTCGTGTCGGCCCTAGGCTTCTAGGTAGTGCCGGCGAGCGAAGCCGAAAAGCTGCGAGAAAAGACACTTCTTCGTCGGATCGAGTGGTTTTTTCTCGCCTTCTTCCTCATCCTCGCGCTCGTCGTCTACGCCAGCGTCCAAAGAGTCGTCGTCAGCGGGCACTCGATGGAGCCGACCCTGCACGACGGGGACGCGCTCCTCGCCTGGAAGACCGCCCCGCGCGACAAGCTCAGGCCGGGGGACGTGATCGTATTCCGGCACACCGACGGCACGGAACTCATCAAGCGGATCGTGTTCCTCCAAAACACCCAGGGAACGGCCGCGCCACCCGAACTGGTGCAGGTCCCCGGCGGTGTCCGCCGGTTCAAGACGCTGTTTCGCGAGTACAACGCCGATGTCGGGACAGGACGTCTGCCTAAGCCCAGCCCAGAGAATACCATCTATGTCATGGGCGATAACACGGACAACTCGGAAGACAGCCGCGTCTTCGGGCCAATCCGCCCGGACCAGATCGTCGGACAGGTCTACGTGAAGGACGTCAGCCCCGAATGACTCGCAACCGCAAGCGCAGTTGGATCGCCGTCGGCATTCTCCTCCTCGTGGCGCTGGCGCTGCGGATCAACGTCCGGCAGGGGGCTATTCACGGCCCGTCCATGTCCCTCACTTACGAGGACGGCGACACCGTACTGGTCTGGAAGACAGCCCCCCGGTCTTGGCTAAAGCCGGGCACCGTCATCATCTTCCGGGACACGAACGGTGACGAGTTGATCAAGCGAATCGCCTTTGTGCGACCCCACTGGCTGCCCGGATCGCCGACCGGCGATTACCCGAACCCGAACGGAGGCCATTTGATCCCCTACTCCCTGCTATTCGATCCCTACTTCCACGACGTCGCCTCAGGCAAGAAGCCGCGCCCCGCCGCCGACCGCACCCTCTACGTTCTGGGCGATAACCTGCGGGAGTCCGACGACAGCCGCTACATCGGCCCAATCAGCCCCAGGCAAATCTTAGGCAAGGTGGTCCCCTAGACTATGACACGGAACCGCAAGCGTGCCTGGATTGCCGTCTCCCTCCTGCTGATTTTCGCCTTAATCGTGCGAGTCAATCTCCGCCAGGGCCGGGTCGCTGGGCCTTCGATGGAGCCGACCTACCACGATGGGGAGACCGTCCTGGTCTGGAAGACGACCCCGCGTTCCAAGCTAAAGCCGGGTGACGTGGTCGTGATCCGGGACAAAAACGGCGAGGAGCTGATCAAGCGTATCGCCTTCATCCGCCCCAAGTGGAACCCGGATCCGCCGTTTCGGGTGTTCTTCAAAAACCGTACCAATGGCCACCTGGTCCCCTACGGCTACCTATTCGGCTACTACTTCATAGACGTCCGGGCGGGCAAGAAGCCTGTCCCCCCACCGGGTAATACTATCTATGTGATGGGCGATAACTGGGAGGACTCCGACGACAGCCGGGACTTCGGCCCGGTCAGCCCCGATCAGATTTTAGGCAAGGTGATTCCATGAGAGAAATCATTCTTAACACCGACATCCCCGGCCTGCCCAAGTTCATCACCGGCAAGGTACGCGACGTGTACGACCTGGGCGAGTCCCTACTCATCGTCGCGACGGACCGGCTGTCGGCCTTCGACGTCGTCCTGCCGACGGGCATCCCTGACAAGGGTCGCGTCCTGACCAGCCTGTCCCGATTCTGGTTTGAGAAGACTCAAGGGATCGTGCCGAACCACCTGCTGGCCTGGGACATGGACACCATCGGCACACGCCTGCACGATGCGGGCATCATGGTCACAGGCGCTCT
>JAYTRQ010000788.1:0-2675 GCA_043746125.1 Armatimonadota bacterium
CCCTCGGCGGCCTCGACGGAACGGGCAGTCAGAAAGTCGGCGTTCAGCTCGGCGGCGGCGTTCATAATCTCCAGGGGCGCGTGCAGGGCGTTGGCGCTGGCGATGACGTTGTGGCCGCGCGGGTTCTTTTTCAGGCGGACGATGCAGGCGGCCCGCAGGGACTTCTCGGCCACCTGCTGGCTGAAGAAGACAGCGGCGTAGTAGATGCCCGCATCGAACAGCGTCCCGGCCGTCGCCAGATCGGACTTGGCCTGGGTCCAGTTGTTCTGGGCCATGCCGCGCTCGATCAACCACTCCTCACGGTCTTTTTCCTGGGGCATAACGTGAACTCCAGCCGTCAAAAGAATTTACTTGTCAGAAGAAGCGGGATAGGTACAGACTGGCGCGGGTGAGGCCCCTCTGCTCGCCCGCCCAGGAGCCGTTGTAGCGGCCATCTTCCAGTTCCACGGACACATGCCCCGTGTAGCCGTTCTCCGAGAGGATAGCCGCCACGGAGTGCCATGGCGTCACGCCGTCGCCAGGGATGCAGTAGCGCCACCAGCCCTCGCCGAAGTCCAGCGCGTTTTTGGACGCAGAGCCAGGCACGTCGCTGGGCAGGGACGCACCCAGGCGGCCGGTCTCGTAGAGTCGTTCGGCGTCCAGGGCCGTATCTTTGCCGTGGACGTGCCGGACGTGTGCGCCGAACTCGGACAGGAACCGCAGTGGGTCCACCCCGATGCGGACCAGGTGGCTGGGGTCGTAGTTCAGCTTCAAGGCTCCCCCACCCTTCTCTTTGTCCAGGGCCAGCATAGCACGGACGGTTTCGGGGGTCACGCCTAGGGCCGAAAAGTGAGGCCCGCCGCCCGGATAACCTTCCATGCAGTAGACGATACCCGCCTTTGCCAGCGCCTCGCTGGCGGCGGGCCAGGCCTCCGACCAATACTTGAAGCTGTCGCCGCGCCATTGGCTGTCTTGGGGCGGCATGAAAACGCCGAAGGCTTTAGTCAGCCCCAAATCCTGGGCACGGGCGGCTCGCTCCGTTAGAATTTGGACAGCCTTGTTACGTTCGTCAGCGTCCGGCGAGAGCAGCGGCCTGGTCACCATCAGGTCGAACGTGCCGACTTCCAGGCCCGCGCCCCGGATGGCCTCGACGGCGTCTTTGTCCGGGCCACCGACATCTATGGCCCCGAAGCCGTTGTCGGCGGCCCAGTGGGCAAGGTCTTTCAGGGGCGGCACGTCCGCCGACCAGGGGATGCGAAATGCGATTGCCACACGTGTCTCCTCAAGCGAGTGTCTCAGACGTTTGAGTCAGATAGCGGGGCATTCACCGCCCACGCCCGTTTTTCCTTCCCGACCATTGGACGCGAACGATTGACAGTACGGCTTCCGTATGCTATCCTATGCTCGTTGACCATAAGGAGAACCGTATGCGAATGTCTTCCGCCAGCGTCCTGACCCTGGCCCTTGGCCTGTGTGTCACGCTCGCCACCGTCCACACTAGCCCCGCCGCGCCAGGCAAGATGGTCAAGATGCCTGCCGCGTCCGCCGCCATGATCACGCACGGCAAGGCCGTCGCCGAATCTAATGGCTGCAGTAGCTGCCACAGCGCGAACTACGCCGGCAAAAAGAGCTTCTCGCCGAGCATCCGCGCCAACGGCGTCACCAAGCAGTACACGCTGGTGAAGTGGGAGCGGGTGATGAACACGGGCGTCACCGAAGACGGCGGGCACGTCCAAAAGCCGATGCCAGTCTACCGCATGGCGGCCAAAGACAGCGCTCCACTCTACGCCTTCTTGAAAGCGCAGAAGTAGCCGATGACCTCTGAAGCGATCGAGAAACTCGCCGACATGCAGCTCCGCGTACTCCAAGCCCAGCTTGAGCGTATGCGGGGTATGCACTATGGCTACTACGTGCAGTTCTTCCAGGCCACCCACCTGTTCACCGTCCTGACCCTGCTGAACGTCGCTCTTAGCCTCTATCACCCGTTCCGGGCGGCCATCTTCGTGCTGCCGTTCTTCATCGTCTACGCCGGATTTTTCTGCGCGTATCTGCTGAGCTACAACCTGTTCGCCCGCATCTACGCCACGGCTCTGGAAAAGAAGATCAACACGCTGCTCGGCGGCGAGTTTCTAGTCGCACACAAGATGGAGGACGTCTACCTCTATCGAACGCCCGCCCCGAAGTTCGTCGCCATTGACCTGGGCCAGCCCTGGACGTTCATCGGGGCCAGCACGGTCTCGTTCACGTTCGGCGGCGTCGTGCTGTACCTGCTGGCGGCTTACCGGGCATGGCAGATTATCCCGGAGCTTGCCGTCCACTACCCGCCGGTCCTGCTGTTCTGGCCCCTGCTCGCCGTCTGGACGTTCGGGCACCTGGCCTACCTGGTCTGGTTCTACGTCGGGGGCAAGCCGGAGAAGCAGATCGCCGCCATCGTCAACGACGCTTACGGGACGTAAGTTTGGGCGGGGCGGCGATTTTTTGCCTCCTCCTCCGCCAAACACTTGCAATCTCAAGCAACAGCGAGTATAATGCTTCCTGTCCAGTGGACGAAAGAACGTGGGGGATTGGCGCAGTTGGTAGCGCGCCTCAATGGCATTGAGGAGGTCAGCGGTTCGAACCCGCTATCCTCCACTCGCTTTTAGACGAATTTAGACCAGAACGCCCGCCTGATTTTATATCAGGCGGGCGTTCTGGTT
>JAYTRQ010000789.1:0-2672 GCA_043746125.1 Armatimonadota bacterium
GGTGTCTCGGTCGGCGGCGCGACGGCCGGTTCGGGAGTGCGGGCGCAGGTGAGCCATGTCGTCAGGAGCATCAGCCCGGCAACAACGGGGAAGCCCAGCCCCAGGGACAGGTGCAGGCTCGGCACGAGCAGCAGGACGGCCAGCAGGAGCAGGATCAGCACCTGCCCGACCAGCCCGATGAAGTACCACGTGCCGGTCACCCGGCCGCGCTGTCCGGGCGTCGTGATGTCGGTCAGCAGCGCCTGGTAGGGGTCAATGGCGACGTTAAAGGTCATCGTGAACAGGAAAATGCAGGCGACCACCGCGCTCAAGCGGAGAGGGTGCGGCAGCAGGGCGGCGGCGGGTGCGAGCAGCAGGAACAGGGAAGAAATCAGCACGAACAGCCGCATGAACGGCTGCCGCCGCCCGCCCGGCCCGGCCAGCCGGTCGCTGATGGAGCCGACGACCGGCTGGATGAACGCCCCCTCAAACGAGTGCGACCCGCCCATCAATCCCAGCAGAACGGCGTTATTGGTGAAATGGCCCAGCCAGAGGGGGAGAGCGTAGTTGTTGAAGGCGTAGAATGTCCCGTAGCCAAAGTTCGCCAGGTTGTACCAGAAGATGCCGGCGGGGGAGAGGGGCAGGCGGATGGCATTTGTGTCGGGGGCGGTGTCCATACGCGCGGACAGTTCGGGGGCGGACGGTGGAATTCCTGCCTAACTCTGGGGGAGCGGCAAGTCGTATGCCTGGTCGGATCCTATCCCTGCCCCGTTCACGTTCGTTCCGGGTCTGTCCCTTCCCTCGGAGGGAAGGGCTTCGGATAAAGAGGGAAGGGCTTCGGATGAGGAGAAGCCGTGTCTCCCGACAAGCCGTGTCTCCCGACAAGCCGTGCCTTCTGACAAGCCGTACCTGCCTCCGATTACTTCCGAAGCCCTTCCCTCCGAGGGAAGGGACAGACCCGGAACGAACGTGAACGGGGCAGGGATAGGATCCGACGCACCCCTACTCGGACTTGCCGCACCCCTACTCGGACTTGCGCCCCCGCTGCCAGATCAGAACGCCGCTGACGAGAGCCATCAGAGCCAGCGGCAGGGCCAGGCGGCGGCGGGCCGAACGCCGGGCGGCGACGGCGGGCGGGCCGTCGGAGTCGCGGGCGGCGGGGGCATCTTCGGGCACTAAAACCAGGACCGCCCTGGGCACGATCTCCACGGTCATCTCGCGTGTTCGCCCCCCGTCCTCACCGTCAAACTGCACCGGCTGATCGCGCCGGGTCCGCAGGGTTACTTTACGCGCCTGGTACACTTCCAGGTCTGGTGCGTCCTGCGCCCGGCCCAGCAGAGCGTACCCGAACAGGCGCAGCCAGTTCCCCAGGGTCGCCGCCTTGAGGATGCCCACATCGAGTAGGCCATCGTGAGGGGAAGCGGTCGGCATTGCTTCCAGGCCGCCCGTGATCTTGCCCATGTTGGCAATCAGCACGGACTTGACCCGCCGGTGCAGGGCTGGCTTGCCGTCCAGGACGATTTCCACACGGACCCGGTGGCGGTGCAGGTTTTTGAGAGTGGCCAAGACATAGGCCAGCTTACCCATCCTATTCTTGGCGTCCCGGTCGGCGTCCGCGATCATCTGTGCGTCCATGCCCAGTCCGCCCATGATGGCGAAGTACTTGCCGTCACTCGTTCTTGCCAGGTCCAAATGATACTTGCGGCCACTCAAGGCGACGTCTACGGCGTCCGGTACGGTCGTCGGAATGCCCAGGTTGATGGAGAGCAGGTTGCCCGTGCCCGCCGGAAAGACGGCGATGGCGGTCTCCGTACCAATCAGCGCGGACATGGCCTCCATGACCGTGCCATCGCCGCCGGACACAGCCAGCAGTGAAACACCGTCCCGTAGCGCCTGCTCCGCCAATTCCTTCGCCCCCTGCTCTTTGGAGGTCGCGATGAACTGGCTGACGTAGCCATGCGCGGCCAAGGCCTCCGAGATAGTCTTCTTCCGCTTTTCGGGATCGGTCTGACCCGACACGGGGTTGAAGATGACTAGGACGCTCTCCTGCCCGGCCGGCGTTTGGACAGGATCGCCGCCCTCGTTCAGCGGCTCTTCTTGTGGCTCTTCTTGTGGCTCTTCAGAGGGTTGAGACATGGAGGCCATTATACCCAGGCGTACACTGCGTTAAGCCGCCTTTTTCTCAAGGCGGATGGAATTTCGCTGGCTTGACAGAATTGGCGGCAGGCCCTACAATCGGCTATGACACACCTGTCTCATCGCTTCGGCATGGCCCTCCTGCTGGGCGCTCTGCTCCTGCCCCTGATCCCCCCGGCGCGGGCGCAGGAGTCTCACCCTCCGCCCACCGCGCACAAGTTCCCCTACGTCGGGGCTACCCTCGGCGTCCATGACCGCCTGGGGAGAGTGCCGGGGCGCAAGTTCCTCGACTTTGATGGGAAGCCCATGGACGCCGTCAAGTTCCTGGCGTTGAACGGCTTCAACGCCGTGCGCGTCGGCAGCGTCTGCTACGGCCAGCCGCTCAAAACGGCGTCCGTAGACAATGCGGACGTGGATCATCGTGAGCTGAACTTCGGCCTGGACTGGGGAGGCGTAGACCGGCAGGTGGAGACGGCCCGCCGTGCCCGCGCTCTGGGGGAGAAGGTCGTGCTGACGATCCAGTTCGGGCAGGACTGGGTGCCGAGAAGCTGGCACGA
>JAYTRQ010000790.1:0-2672 GCA_043746125.1 Armatimonadota bacterium
TCACTTGCAGGTCACGCTTGCACGGGGGGTCAAGCGGGATGCGATTGACGACGTGCTCAGCCACAACGGGGATATTCTGCACTACGAGTGGGGCGCGTAGCCCAGCCGATCAGGCGACGGGAACGCGGGGCGAGGGAAGACCCCCTTGAAATCTTTTTCGCGGCCCATTGTGTTTTTGCCAACATTGTTGTATAATGGCTTCAGCAGACCAGAGGCATAGCGGTGAACTACCTGAGTTTCCTCAGAGGCAGTCGCGCAGTGACCACCTACAAGCATGAACTGCCAGCCAGAGCGCAGCCTGAGAGACATGCCGTAGGAGCCTGATTCCTGCCGGGAGCGGATAACCTCCCCGCTCCACTCCTGACACCGGAGACGTTTCTACTCCTGACACCGGAGACGTTTCCACTCCTGACACCGGAGACGTTTCCACTCCTGACACCGGAGACGTTTCCACTTGTGATGTATCTGTCATCGGAAGGAGACGTTCCCGTGAGTCCTCGAAGTTCTCTGCTCAAGCGGGCCATTGCCCCGCTCCTCGCGGTCACCGCCGCTGCCACCCTCTGCGCCCCTGCACACGCCGCAACCGCTTCTTTCAGTCCTCCCTGCTACGTCACGAACCAGGGGTCCCCCTACGTCGGCATCAGCGAGCGGGTCGACTGCCACTTCACCGAAAACGTCTTGTGGGATGTAGCCGACTTCCACACCACCCTACTCGGCGGCGATGGCACTTACAATTACCGGGCCAACATCACAGGTCTCAACAGGTTCGAGGGGGCGTTATGTGTCCTTGGCACAAACGCTCCCCACGGCATCTATAACTGCTGGTGCGTGTGCAGTGGCCCAGGAGTCTACGGGGGAGGTGCCGCCTGGAATGCGTCCACCGGCGGCACCGACTACGTCTCCTACTAGCGCCTAAAGGAGATATACCCCAGCGAAGTGCCGCCGCGTGGAGGTCCTCTACGCGGCGGCGTTTCTCGTGCCGTTCTGTACCCCGTCAGGAGGTCCCTCGTGAACAGACTGCCATCCTCCCGCCACGCCCCTCGGTCCTGCCCGTGGGCGATGGCTTTCCTTCTCCTCGCCGCGTTGCCCGGCCCCACCCTCGCCCAGAAGCCCGTTGCCCCGTCGCCTGCCGTCACTCCCTCCCCTGCTTTCGGGCCGTCCCTCGCCTTGAGCCAGAAGGAAGCCCTGACCCAGAAGCAGATGCTGGACGCCGACAGGCGCCTAGACCGCCTCATCTCCCTCGACGTCATCAGCGTCCCGCTCGACGAGGTGCTGCAAAAGCAAAGCGTTAACACCAAGCCAGGTGCCAACACCAAGCCGGATACGGACAAGAGAGACGGCACAGATGCCAAGCCGGACCCAGACAGGATTGTCCTGACCGCTTCCCACAACTGCGAAGCCCTTAAGCTCCAGATCCGCCTGAACCGACGCCCCCTGCGGACCCTGATGACGGCGCTGGCCGAGATGCTGCCGGGGACATGGACCCGCACCAAAGAAGGCTACAACCTCTCCCTGACCGACAAGGCCGTGATCGCCCGCGCCGAGTGGTGGCGGCTGTTCCTGGGCGAACGCGACAAGGCGCTGGCCTTGCAGCGGCAGGCGGTGCTGGCCGCTATGCAAACCAAAGCACGACGCCGTCAGGCGGATGACCCCGAGCCGGCGGAGCCGACGGACCATGCGGTCGAGGAGGAGATGGCGAACCAGCACGACTTCTTCCACGCGCTGCCCCAGGCGCTCAAGGAGCAGATCGCGGCCAACATGGACGACAGCCCCTTCTATGAGGTTGGCCGCCTCATGTTCACCAACTATGGGGAGAGGTTCGGCACCGTCGGCTGGCTGTCGCAGATGTCGCCGGAGACGCAGGAGCGGTTCAAGGCGACGATGCAGGACAACGTGAACCGTCTGGCCCAGGCCCCGCCCGCATTACAGGGATATGCTCGGCAGGCACAGAGCGGTTTGGCGACGCTGAACCCGAACAGGGTCTACTTCCTGTTCCTGAACGGCGGGACATCGGTCATGGCGATGCCCTTCAACAGCTCGTCGGCCGGCGGCATACTAGACCTCCATGTCCCCATGACCGTGAACACGCTGCCCCTGTTGCTCAACCAGACGCGGTTGGCCGATGTGGTCTACGGGGGGGCTGACATTCCGCCGCAATGGAAGCACGCGGCCGAGGTTCTGCGGAAGAGGGGCGATGCCCTGTCGCCGGACATGAAGATGCTCATCTACCAGGTCTACGGCCTGGGGGACGCTGCGCCGTCGGAGTGGAAGCAGTTGGCCGCCTACCAGCGCGGGCGCGTCTGGCCCAATACCCTGCCCAAGATGATGCCGGAAGACAAGGAAGGGGCGTCGGTCGCGACCGAGAGGACCGTGGATGCGCTGACCGCATTCAGCCGGGCGGCGCAGACGGACTGGCTGGGAGAGCGCGGCGGCTTGGAATACGTCAGCGACTACTACTCGCACGGCGGCTATGCCATGCCGGAGGACCAGCGCAAGCGGCCCGTCAAGCGCCCGATGGCGACGGAGCTGGACGAGATGGCCACCAAGCGCGACGTGAGCTGGACGAAGGACGGAGACGGCGTCACCCTGATCCGCAACAACCGCTGGTATCGCGACGATGACCTGGAAGTGCCCGAGCCACTGCTGCGCCGCTGGTTCACCTACCTGCTCCA
>JAYTRQ010000791.1:0-8365 GCA_043746125.1 Armatimonadota bacterium
GCGGCACGGGCGCTGCAAAATACGCTCGACCTCGCCCGGCGGGCTGACGCACTTGGCTACTACCGCTACTGGCTGTCTGAACACCATAACATGCCCGGCCTCGCCGGCGCCGCGCCCGAAATACTCATCGGGCAGGTCGCCCGTGAGACGTCCCGCATTCGCGTCGGGTCGGGCGGCATCATGCTCCCGAACCACGCGCCGTTGCATGTCGCCGAGGCGTTCCAGACATTGGAAGCGCTGTTCCCCGGACGCATTGACCTGGGCCTGGGCCGGGCGGCGGGGACGGACCCCCGCACTTCCCTCGCCCTTCGGCGCGCGGGTGGGGACGACATGGCCGAACAGGTCTCCGAGTTGTTAGCGTTCGCGGGCGGCGGCTTCCCCGAGGGCCACCCGTTCCGAGGCATGGCGGCCATGCCCGCCGGCATGCCGCTCCCACCGGTCTGGCTGCTCGGGTCCAGCGACTACAGCGCCCGTCTGGCCGGGCAGCGCGGCCTGGGCTTCGCGTTCGCCCAGCACATCAACCCTTACGGCGCGGCCGAGGCCCTGGCGATCTACCGTCAAGCCTTCACGCCCTCGCCGTCTCTCGCCGCGCCCGAGGTCCTTCTGACCGTCTCGGTCATCTGCGCCGAGACGGACGAACGGGCGGAGTATCTGGCCTCGTCCCTCGATCTGGCCTGGCTGCGGCTCCGACGCGGCGAGTTCGGCCCGTTCCCCAGCCCGGAGGAGACTTTGAGCCTCTCCTACCCTACGCCCGTGCGGGCGCAGATTCTGGCGAACCGGGACAAACTGACGCTGGGCAGCCCAGCGACCGTCCGAGCGAAGTTGTGCGCGATGTCGTCGGAATTGGACGTGGACGAGATTATGGTGACGACGCTGGTCCACGACCACTTCGAGCGCGTCCGGTCGTATGAACTGCTGACGGAGGCGTTCAGGTAGGTTCCTACCCGGCACAAGTGCCTTCCCTCCCGAAGCGGGAGGGTTAGGAGAAGTGACAGAGGAGGCCAGCGTCCCCTCATGGAGCGCCTATCAAGAAAGACAAGCCCCGTCACAGCCCTCCTCCTCTGAAACTCCTCCCCCTCCCGTTTCGGGAGGGAAGGCACTTGTGCCGGGTAGGAACCTACCTGAACGCCTCTTCCATCGCCTCCCGCACTCGTTCCAGATCGCTCGCGTACACGCGGAGCTCTTGCAGAGACCGCGTCCCACGCACTTTGGCGAGGAGGCAGCCTGGCCCCTCCTCCAAGAACTTGATCGCGGGCGGGCCGTTGTGCAGGCTTTTGATCATCCCCAGCGACACTTTGGAGACGCACGCCAGTTCCGACGCAGCCAGGGCCGGGGCGTAGGCGGCCTCGGTGACGGTCGTATGGCTCGCCGTGAATTTGCCGCCGCTAAGATGCCCCGAGACCCGCACTTTCGCCACACTGAACTCCTGCCTAAAGCGTCTTCGTCTGCCCACCGTCCATGTCAATCACCGACCCATGCAGCCACCGGCCCGCCGGGCTGAGGATGAACGCGGCTAGACCGGCAATGTCATCCGGCTCGCCGATGCGCGTGATCTGCGCCTCACGCACGAACCGCGTCTCGGGAGACTCATCCCCATCCATCGCCTGGCCTTCCAGACGGCGTGTCAGGCGACCCGTGCGGACCGGGCCGGGGTTGATCGCATTGACCTGGATGCCGTCGCGCAGGCCTGTATCGGCCAGCGACTTGGTCAGCGACAGCAGGGCGGCGTTCACCGAGCCGCCGATGGCAAACTCCGCGCCCGGTGTCCGCCCACCGACGCCGACGACGTTGAGGACCGCCCCCCCGTTCAAAGATAGCAGTGGCCAGGCGGACTGGAGAAGGCGGACGGCCCCGAAGAACTTCAGCGCAAAGCCGTCCTGCCAGTCCTGCTCGGACAACGTCTCGAACTCGCCTCGCCTGGTCGCGCCGGCGTTGTTGACCACGATGTCTATCCTACGGAACTGCTCCCAGGCGAAGTCGGTCAGAATCAGGCCCGCCCCGGTCTGGCGCAGGTCCTGGGCGATGGCGGCGGCCTCCCCGCCTGCGGATTTGATCTCCGCCACGGCCCGGCTCAGGGCATCCGCATCCCGCGCCGTCAGTACGACCTTCGCGCCTTCCAAGGCCAGTTTCCCCGCGATGGCCCGCCCGATCCCCCGGCTCGCACCGGTGACGATGGCGACTTTATTCTCTAATGTGCTCATAATTTAATGTGCTCATAATTTAGTGCCCCCAGTGCATGAGGCCAGTATACCGCACTCGCCCTGCGGGTGAAGCAAAGCCGCTTGACAGCCGCGCCACACATGGGTTACGATAGGGGAGCCACGACGGCTGACGGAAAAGCCGCCACGCCCAACGAGCATCACGCCGACCCGTACCCATGCCCACACGAGTCCGACAACCCGCCGCCCTCCTCGCCCTCGGCCTGGCCCTGGTCGCCCTGCCCTCCTGCCGCTCCCACGCGCCTCCCCTGGCCCCTCCAGTTCCCCCGGCCCCCGACTCACTCGTCATCATCCCGCACCCCAAAGCCCTGACGCTCACCGGCGAGCGCCTGCGACTCACGCCGAACGCGCGGCTGGTCCTCGCCGCCGATGCTGGCCCGTTGGACCGCATGGCCGCCCTCTCGGTACAGGCAGAACTCCACGAACGTTTGGGCCTGCCACGGCTGCCGATCACGCAGCGCCCAGACGGAAGCGGGACGCAGATCGTGTTCGGTGAGCCGGGCCGGATGCCGCTCATCACCCGGCGGCTGCGCGAGGCCGGAGCGACGCCGAGCGCCAAAGCGGAAGGCTACTGCCTCGTGATCGGTCCGAAGACAGTCACGGTCGCCGGGCATGATGGGCACGGCACGTTCTACGGAGCACAAACACTGTGCCAGATGCTGGACCGGGACGCGCAGGGCGTCTACGCGAAGGGCGGGCGCGTGGACGACTACCCGTCGCTGTCGTGGCGTGGGGCGCACCTGTTCGTCGGCGACCATGCCCTGCCGTTCCATGAGAAGCTGATCGCCCGTGTGCTGGCCCACCTCAAGATGAACAACCTCGTACTACAATGCGAGCAGGCGAAGTGGAATAGTCTGGGAAAGGCCGCGCCGCCGTGGGCCATGTCCAAGAAGGACCTGAAGACGGACGTCGCGTTCGCCCAGCGCTACGGGATGACGGTCACGCCACTCGTTAACAGTGTCGGCCACATGCCGTGGCTGTTCCGGGACCCGGCCAACCTTCCACTGGCCGAGGACCCGCAGACACCCTACGCGGCCAACGTCTCCAACCCGGAGACGTACCGGCGGCTGTTCCGGATGTACGACGAGGTGGAAGATACGTTCCATTCGGACGCCCTGCACGTCGGAGGCGACGAGGTGACACAGAGAGGCCGCTACCCTTATCGGAGCCGGGCGCAGTACCCGACCGTGGCGGACGCCTACGTCGCGCACGTCACGCGCCTGCACGACTACCTCAAGGCGCGGGGTGTGCGGACCATGCTCTGGAGCGACATGCTACTCGCGCCCGGCGACGCCAAAGACGCCACCAACGCGCCTTCGCCCGCCCAGGCGCGGCAGATGCGGGCGGGCCTCCCCAAAGACATCGAGATGACCGACTGGCACTACCGCACGGACGATCCATTCACCAGCCCCGAACTTCTCCGCCGTGCGGGCTTCGGGCCGGTCATCGGCGGGACGTGGGCCGTGCCCGGCAATGTCGTTGGGTTCAGCCGCATCCTGGCGGCGCAGGGCCAGCGCGGACTTTTGCAAACGACGTGGGCCGGCTACGATTCGTCTGAGGCCAACCTGGCGCACGAGAAGCGGCAGTTCGCCGCCTTCGTCCTGGCCGCAGACTGTGCCTGGAGCGGCGGCCGGAGCGACGCCCGGCACCTGCCGTATGACCCGAACGAACTCTTTGACCGGCTCTACCGGCCACCCACACTTTCTGCCCCTAGACAGAAGGCCCGGATTGCGTTATAATAAACGGACTAATGACCGATTTGGACAAAACCCGCTTGAACCTGAACGGCGATGACCCGAACCGCACCCGCCTGGCTGGGGGCGACCCCAACCGGACCCGGATGGCGGCCGACCCGGGCCGGACCCGGATGCCCTCCGGGCCATCGCCCCGCGCCCTGAGCCTGACCGCGACAGTGGGCAACGCCTACGCGCCGGCCGGGGAGCCGACCCGAGAACACGTCCTGTTCGGCGTCCGGGCGGGCGGCGCGGGCGTCTACGGCGGCGGGCGGCTGCCGCTCAACGTCTCCCTGGTGATTGACCGCTCCGGGTCTATGGAAGGCGAGCCGCTGGATTACGCCAAGCGGGCCTGCGCCTATGTCGTAGACCTGCTCGAACCCGACGATATCCTGAGTGTCGTCACGTTCGAGGAGAACGCTGACGTCATCATGCCCGCCCGGCGCGTGGTCAACAAGGCGCTGGTCAAGGACTACGTCAACCGGATTACGACCGGCAACACCACAAACCTCTACGAAGGCCTGATGACCGCCTGCCAGCAGGTGGCCTCGGTCAAGACGGCCAACACCCTCAACCGCGTCCTGTTGCTGACCGATGGCGAGCCGACGGCCGGGACGCGCGACTTCGCCTCTATCGTCGGCCAGGTAGCCGAGCAGAAGGGGCGCGGCATCACGATCACCGCCCTGGGCTTCGGCCCGGACTACAATGAGGAGCTGATGGCGGGCATCGCCCGGCGCTCAGGCGGCAACTACTACTACATCGCCCGGCCCGAACTCATCCCCGAAGTCTTCCGGCGTGAATTAGACACCATGATGCGGATCACTGCCCGCAACCTGCGCCTGCGGCTGTCCCTGTCACGCGGCGTCTCCGTGCGCCAAGTCTACGGCCAGCAGCCGACGCTAGGGGCACGCAGCGCGGACGCGACGCTGATAGACGTTGAGCAGAACACGGGCCTGTCGTCGCTGTGGGAGCTGGAGATGACGTCCCGGCCGGCCGGGACGTACCGCCTGGCCGTCGGCGAGCTGTTCTACGACGACGCCCTGAGCGGCCGGACCGAGAAGCTGACATCGGACGTCCTCCTGGAGTTCACCAACGACCGCATACAGATCGGGGCGAGCGCGGACCCACGCGTCCAGTCGGAAATCGAGGTCGCCCGCGCCGCCCGATCCCTGGACAAGACCGTCATGGGCCTCAGAACCCAGCAGCTCGACCGCACGCAGGCGATGCAGGAACTGAACCGCACCAAGACGCTGATGCTAGACCGGGGCAAGCTGGCCCAAGCCCAGCAGATCACACAGGCGATGCAGGAGATCCAGAGCGGCGGGTCGGTCGAGAAGACTTTGATGGGAACGATTTACACGCTGGATCAGGGCAAAACGCGATAGGCCGAAACACGGTAGGGGACATTTGAAGAACTATTACGCCATTTTGGAAGTCCCGGTCGGGTGCAGTCTGGAAGAAGTACGCCAGGCTTACCGCCGGCTAGTTCAGGGGAGCCTGGACGACGAAGCGGCCTTCGCCGATTTAAAAGAAGCCTACGAAGTGCTGACGACGCCGACGCGACGGGCGGAGTATGACCAGGCCGCCTGGGGCGAGACGTTCACGCCCGGCACCGGCACGGACACGCTCCTGGACATGGTGGCGGGCGTGAGGGCGGAAGTGCCCGCCTCCCGACCCGGCCGGTGCCCGATGGGGGCAGCGGCACAGTGCCCCGTCTTGCAGGGGCACGTCAGCCCGACCGACAGGTTCTGCCCGGAGTGCGGCTATCTGCGGGCCTCACTTGACGCGGGCGACACCTTTGACGCGGTCGGCGCGGACGGCGTGGCCCACATGGTCCGGCTCGAGGGCGCGGACGGGCAGACGCACCCGTTACGGGGGGGCATGAACCTCGTCGGCCGGGAGGCCGCCGACGTGCTGCTGCCCGATAAGACCGTCTCGCGCCAGCACGCCCACTTGGAGGTCTCGGAAGCGGGCACGGTGACCGTGTCCGACCTGGGCAGCACCAACGGCACTCAGGTCAACGGCATCACCCTCAACCCGCATGTGGGCCGCGTCCTGGTGAACGGCGACCACCTGCGCTTCGGCAGCGTCGGGGCCGAACTCCGATTGCCGGAGCCGGAGATGGCCCCGCCCACGGCGGGCCAGGCCGAGCCTGCCAGCGCGGAGAAAGCCCCCTTGGGCACGGCCCTCGCCCGGATCGTCGAGATGCGCGAGGACGACCCGCGCACGTTCCCCCTGGTCCCCGGCGTCACCACGTTCGGGCGGCGGGCGGAAAACAGCGTCGTCCTGTTGGACGACCCCTACGTCTCGGGCAACCACGCCCAGATCATCGCCGAGGGCGACGCCTTCCGGCTGACCGACGTCGGCAGCACCAATGGGACACTGCGGAACGGGGAGCGGCTTGCGATCAACGAGCCGGTGCGACTGGAGGCAGGTGACGTCATCCTGATCGGCGGCACAGCCTTCCGGTTTGAAGCGACGCCGGACGCCGCGCCTGCACACGACCTGGGGCATGACGCGGAACAGCCTGAAGCGCACGAGGAAGACACCCCGCACGGAGACGCCCTCTCAGGACACGCCGATTCTTCAGAACACGCCGATTCTTCAGAACACGCCGAAGGATAAGCCATTATGCCAGAAACCCTGTCACCAAAGGAAGCCCAGTCGGAGCCGAGCCAGGAGAAGACCGCGCGGCTGGACCGCGCCGAATTGACTGAGGGATGGGCCGAAGTCGGCCGCGTCCCGCGCCTACTCGCCACGATCAAATTCGGCGCCAAGACCGACCTGGGCCGCGTCCGGGACAACAACGAGGACAAGTTTGACTTCTTCGAGCCGGAGGATCCCACCGTGCTCGCCACCAAGGGCAGCTTCTACGCCGTCGCCGACGGCATGGGCGGGCACTCGGCGGGGCAGATCGCCTGCGAACTGGCCCTGAAGACAGTTCTCCAGACCTACTACGCCACCCCCTCCTCGGACACTGAGGCCAGTCTGCGCCACGCCGTCGTGGAGGCCAACTCGCTGATCTTCGAAACGGCCCAGACCATCCCCGACCGACAGGGCATGGGCACGACGCTCACGGCCGTCGTGGTCCGCGAGGATCGGCTGACGGTCGCCCAGGTCGGCGATAGCCGGGCATACCTGGTGCGCGGACAGGCCATCGCCCAGATCACTGACGATCACTCGTGGGTGGCCGAGCAGGTCCGTCTGGGCACGATGACGTTGGCCGAGGCGCAGGTGTCGCCCTTCCGCAACATCATCACCCGCTCCATCGGCACGGCAGCGACTGTGGAGGCCGACGTCGTAACGCACGAGTTGGCCGTCGGCGACAGCCTGGTCCTCTGCTCCGACGGGTTGAGCGGCCACGTCGAGGCCGAGGAGATCCTGGCCGTCGTGCAGCAGCACAGCCCCTCCGTCGCCGCCGCCTACTTAATAGACTTCGCCAACGAGCGCGGCGGGCGCGACAACATCACGGCCGTGGTCCTCTCCGTGCGTGCGCTGACGCCCCTGGAAGGTGGCGCGGAAGGGTCAGGCGAGGCGTCCGCCCAGCCTGCGGCCCCCAAGGAAGAGAAGGCTTCGCGCTGGGGGCGGCGCAAATGAGGCAGGCCCATACCCCCGCCCTCTGGAGAACTTAACCTTTGGCCGTTTCATCCACCCCAATTCTCGGCAAATACCGGATACTCCGAGAGATCGCCCGCTCCAATGACATCGTCTACGAAGCCATTGACCCGACGATGGCCCGACGCGTGGCCGTCAAGGAGCTTCAGCTCCCGCCACACCTCGCCGGGGCGCAGAAGCGCGAGCGGATCGAGCGCTTCTACCGGGAGGCCAAGGCGGCCGGGACGCTCTCGCACCGCAACATCGTCATCATCCACGACGTTGGTCAGGAGAACGACCGGCACTTCCTGGTCATGGAGTACCTGGAAGGCCAGTCCCTCCGCGATATCCTCCAAATGCAGGGGGCACTGCCACTCAAAGAGACCGTCGAGATCACGCTCCAGCTCTGCGATGCCCTCGCCTACGCCCACTCGCGAGGCGTCGTCCACCGGGACGTCAAGCCCGACAACGTCCACATCCTGCCTGGCGGCATCATCAAGCTGACCGACTTCGGCATCGCCCGCATCACGGCCGAGCCGAGCATCACAAGCCAGGGCCAGGTCTTCGGTACCCCCTCCTATATGTCCCCGGAGCAGGTGGCCTCGCACACGGTAGACCACCGCACAGACCTCTTCTCCTTGGGAATCACCCTGTACGAGATGCTGACCGGGCGCAAGCCCTTCATCGGCGACAGCGTCATCACCATCACGTACAACATCATGAACGTCCAGCCGACCATGCCGGTCGGCGTCCCCCTCCCCTTACAGCAGATCTTGCAGCGCGCCCTGGCGAAAGACCCCAACCTGCGCTACCAGAACG
>JAYTRQ010000792.1:0-2665 GCA_043746125.1 Armatimonadota bacterium
TCGTTGACGACACTGACGACCAGGCCCAGCCCTACCGAGTCTGCTTCGCCTGCGACGGCCGCTTGCAGTCGCTCTCGCTCCGGCCCTTGGAGTGGTTCAACCCCGCCTCCCTTCACGGGAACGACAAGTTCCTGCTCCACGACAACTTCTACTATCCGCACAGCACAGCACAGCAGCCGAAAGAAAAAGTCGTCTCCCCAAAACTCTTCCCGTTCCCGAAGATTGAGCAAGTGCAGGACGATCTGGAACGCCTGATGGACTACACGTATGTGCTGACTTTGGAATACCCGAAAAGCTTCTGGAAAGCGGCTGAGAATGCGTAAGCCTCGCGCCCTGCCGCCCGGCGGGACTGTTGGTATTGTCAACCCCTCTAGCCCAGTCGAGCCGGACTTGCTTGCGGCCGGCCTCGCCGTCCTCCAAGCACGCGGCTTCCAAGCCGTCGTCGCCCCGCACGTGTCGGACCGGGAAGGCCACCGGGCGGGGACTGACGCCGACCGGGTCGCCGACTTCTTCTCTCTCTATGCCGACTCCACCATTGATGTCGTCTGGTGTGCGCGGGGTGGCTCCTCCGCCTGCCGCCTCTGGCCCCTGCTGGATTGGGACGCCCTGGCCTCCCTGTCTCCCAAGATGGTTGTCGGCTACTCCGACACGACCTCTCTGCTCATCCCCCTGACTCAGCGCGTCGGTACGATAGCCCTGCACGGTCCGCTCGTCTTCGAGCTAGGATCGCTCGCCCCGAATGTGCTTGACTGGCAGATCGCCCTGCTGCAAAGCCGGACGCCGCTGGGCGAAGTGCCGGGACGCGCCACCGACACGCTGGCTTCAGGCATCGCGGACGGCCCGCTCTGCGGCGGCTGCTTGTCGCTCGTGGCCGCGACGCTGGGCACACCGTATCAGATAAACGCGGCCGGGAAGCTGCTCCTGCTGGAAGACATTGACGAGGCTCCCCACCGGGTCGAGCGGTTCCTAGCGCAGATGGCCCACGCCGGCATTCTGGAGGCCGCTGCCGGCTTCGTCATCGGCCAGGCGACGGGGGCCGACGACAGGCAGACGCTGCCCATGCGCCGAATCTGGGTTGAGGCCCTGGAACCCACCGGCAAGCCTGCCGTGCTGGGCTTCCCCTCCGGCCACGTTTCGCCGAACTACGCCCTACCGCTCGGCGTCAATGCCCGGTTAGACGCTGGTGAGCGGACGCTGACGCTGCTGGAAGCCGCGGTCGTTTGAAGGTAGAATAGCCGCATGCTGCTCACTGATGGGGAAGCCATCGTGGATCGGGTAGTCTTGGCGGTCAAAAAGGTACGGGAGCGGCTCGAACGTTCTACGCAGGCGCTGGAACGCTGGGGCATTCCCTACGTCGTCTCAGGCGGCAACGCCGTTCTTTTGTGGGTGGAGAGGCACGGTGAGGGCGGGGAGCGCATGACGCCGAACGTAGATCTGCTGGTGAACCGCGCCGACGCTGCGGCCCTCACAGACGCGCTCGTCGCCGCAGGATTTTTGCCCGACCCGGCTCGCCCCGACCTCTTCCGAGATGGCCCCGACGGCAGTCCGAGAACCCGCCTGCGCTTGCTGTTCGCTGGGGAGAAGGTACGCCACACGGACTTGCTGGCGAACCCGAACGTCAGCCTCTTGGAGCGGATCAGCCCGTTTCAGGTTCTATCGCTTGAGGCATTGGTGCAGACCAAACTGACTGCTAATCGTACGATTGACAAGGTACATCTGCGCGACTTGCTGGATGTCGGCCTGATTGACCAATCCTGGAAGGCCCGCTACCCGGCAGAACTGGCCGAGCGGCTGCAACTGCTGATTGGCGCGCCCGACGGCTGATACTCCCTCAAATGTCTCAAAGAGTCCTCCACTTCTCATACCAGCGGCTGGCCTTAGTCTTGGCCGTGCTTTGGGGTGGGCTGCTTCTCGTTGGCCCGAACGGAGCCGCCTATACTCGTGCCTTCGCGTCCCAAACGGGCCGATCTGCGGCCCCCGCTGCCTGTCGGTGCGTCATCTGTCACAGCCTGCTCCACGGCGGAAAAAAGACCTGCTGCTGCTACACGGCGCGGCCGCCGGGTGAGCAGTTCATTATCCGCTCCCGGTGTGACGGCGGCGGCCCTAAATCGGCGTCTGCCGCCGTCTGGTCGCCGCTCACGCTCGTGCCCGACGCCTACGCTTGGCGCCCGCCGCTCTACCGCCGTGACAGCCTCCGCCGGACTGCGTTCGTGTCCCCGTCCCGGCTTCCCATCCCTCTGAACCGCCCCCCACGTTCCCTTGTGATAGCTAAGAATGTATTTCAAAACGGAGTCTGAACTTTCGCCTGTCGTGTGCCGATAATGGCGGCATGGAACCCCAAACCGAGGGAGTGCCTATAATCACTCGGCAAGTATTTTTGGGCTATAATAACCTATGATTGAACCGATTTTGTCCTGTCCCACCTGTCAGGAGACCACCAAGCAGCACCGCGCAGGCAAAAACGCCACCGGCACTGCCCGCCGCGAATGCCGCCACTGCGGGCGCACCTACACGCCCGAGCCAAAAACCCATGGCTACGACCTGGCTCTGCGCCGCCAGGCCCTCAAACTCTATGTCGACGGAACCAATTTCCGGCGCATCGCACGCCACCTCTCGGTCAACCCGCAGACCGTCGCCAACTGGGTCGATGCCGCCTCCGCCAATA
>JAYTRQ010000793.1:0-2664 GCA_043746125.1 Armatimonadota bacterium
GCGTGTGATTTTATATCCGATTGCTTGGGTGGGTAAACACGGGAGAGGGCTTATCTGGGTACAATACACCTGTGACTCCTCAAACACCCAATGCTACTCTCCCTGACAAAACCTACGATTTGATAATCGTCGGGGCCGGACCCATCGGCCTGGCCGCCGCCTGCGCCGCCCAGGACGCGGGGCTGGACTTCCTGATCCTGGACAAAGGCGGGCTATGCCAGAGCCTGGTCCAGTTTGCCCCCCGACAAAGTTTCTACTCCCCCGCCGAGGAGCTAGAGATCGGGCGCGTCCCCTTCCCGCTCGCCGCCGACGAAAAGCCACGCCGCGAGGATGCCTTGGCCTACTACCGGGCCGTCGTGTCCTCCCGCCGCCTGCCGCTGCGGACATGGGAACGTGTGTGTTCGCTCCGGCAGGGCGGCGAGACGTTCGTCCTGCGGACGATACAGCAGCCGGACGGGGCGTGGGAAAAGGTCTACCGGGCGAAGTTCGTCCTGCTCGCGAGCGGCGTCTGGGACCAGCCCCGGACGCTGGACGTGCCCGGCGCGGACTTGAAGAAAGTCAGCACGCACTACGTAGACCCGACGCCCTACTGGTCCAAAGACTGCCTCACGGTCGGCGGCGGTAACTCGGCCGCCGAGGTCGCGATGGCCCTGTCCCGCGCCGGGGCGAAGTCCCGCCTGGCCCTCCTGGAAGCCTCATTTGACGTCTGCAACCTGCGCCCGTTCGTCCTGCGCGAGATTCTGCTACTCGTTGAAGAGAAGAAGGTCAAGCCGTACTTTGAGACCCGTGTCGAGGCCATCACGCCCACCGAGGTGCGCCTATGCCATCTCGCGGACGGTTCGGAAGAAACGATCCCCAACGACTTCGTCTTCACGATGATCGGTGCGGAAGCCGACGTGCCTCTGCTGGAAGGCGCGGGCGTGAAGGTCAACCCCGACGACCGGAAGCCGGTTTACGACGAAGACACGTTCGAGACGGACGTGGCGGGCCTGTACGTCGTAGGCAGCTTGGCACGGAAGCAGCACATCGTCAACGGCCGGGCGCGGGCGGTACGGGTGGTGGAACGAATCGCAGAAACGCTGCGGAGGTGAGTCGTGAAGAAAACTTGGAGGTGGGCCATTGCCGGAGTGGGCCTTGTCCTGCTGTCTCCGGTCGCCTATGAAGCCGTTTATCTTCAGGTCAGAGGCCAAGCAGTCGCGGAAGCGGACGCTACGGCAAACCATTTTCTGGTCTCGCTACAAGCGCACCGGTATGAAGCGGCCTACGGCTTGCTTGATGGGCAAGAGGAACAAAAGGTTCTGCTTTCCTCGATGCGGAAGGATTTTCAGGCACTCGAAAAGACGCATCGGCTTGATTGGGTGGCGACGGGTTGTGACAAATACCACCCGGATGACAATCTTAACAACGTCAACTTTTCCTACAGTGTGCAGTTCGGACAAAATACAATGCCAGTGCAGATTGACGTGACGCGGACTGCGACCGGTTGGCGTGTCAGCGACTACCGCTTCAACGAAAGCTCGGCCTGACGAGGGGCGCGAGGGGATAAATCCCTCTCGCTACATGAGCGTCCTTCGGACGGGCTTGGTCTGAGGTAGCAAGGCTTGTAGGGGGTTACATAAAAATGCGCGGGTCCGGGTAAATTGCGTCAAAAAGGTTTGGCATCCGGCGGGAGGTTTCGCATGAAACAGAGTTTGCTTTTCTTATCACTAGCTCTACCATGGCTGACGGATTCTGTGGTTGTGGCCGATCCGCCGGCGCAATCACCAAAACCATCTCTATCTCAGCACGCCCAGCACTTTTGGCTGAGCGGGGGTGCGCCGCCCCCCGGCTCGCCCCAGTCGTATCATCCGCTTGGCCTACGTCAAGGGGACGTGGCCGTTACAACCCGCCCTATCAAGGTCACACTTTTGGGACCTGGCCGACGGACGCGGACGCTCCGGCGCGGGCAGAGGATCACCGTCTCAGGTTTCACAAAACCGCCAGGGTTTTGGGGATCTCTGGCTAGCACACACGAGAAGGTTTGGGTGAGCCTCGGGGCGGTCAAACCGGAACACAGGGCGGCACGTTGAGAGGCCAATGGTACCATGACAATAGACTGGGCGACGGTTCTGGCAGCGTTCCTGGCCTCCCTGGTCGAGTTCGTTGAGGCACTGACCATCGTGCTGGCGGTAGGCACGGTGCGCGGGTGGCGGCCCGCCCTGGCCGGGACATTCGCGGCGGCGGCCTTGCTGTCCGTGCTGGTCGCCGCCTTCGGACCGCACCTGACGCGGCTGAACCCGCACGTCTTCCAACTAGTCGTCGGCGTCCTCTTGCTGCTGTTCGGCCTGCGCTGGCTGCAAAAGGCCATCCTGCGGGCGGCAGGCGTGGTCGCCCTACGGGACGAGGGCAAGAAGTTCGAGGAGGCGGAGGAGGCGCTGCGGCATGAGGTCGTTTCCCCCGGTTTTGACACGGGCGCGGCCCTCGCCGCGTTCAACGGCGTGTTTATCGAGGGCATTGAGGTTATCTTCCTCGTGCTGACGCTGGGGGCGGTGGGCCACCAACTGATCCCCGCCGTGGCGGGTGCGGGCGCGGCGGCCGTTCTGGTCGTCCTGCTCGGCCTGATCGCGCGGCACCCGCTGACGAAGATTCCCGAGAACGCGCTGAAGTTGGCCGTGGGCGGCCTGG
>JAYTRQ010000794.1:0-2664 GCA_043746125.1 Armatimonadota bacterium
GCTTTTTATTTCCCCTCACGTTTTCGGAATAAGCCTCAAGTTTGGGAGGAGCTACCGTTCCGAAAAGTTTGGCGTTCTTACTGGATGCACCACTTAGTAGACTTCCACGACGCGAGCGACATGTTTCCGGGCGTAGAGATCAAGGGCGGCGTCTGCTACTTTTTGTGGGATGCGAAGCACTCCAGCGACTGCGAAATCACCCCCGTCATTCAAGGGCAGCGGCTTAAACCAATGCTGCGTAATCTAGGACAGTATGACGTCCTTGTTCGCTCCAATCAAGGCATTTCCATCTTGGAGAAGGTACAAGTGCTGGACGAGCCAACGTTCAGCGGGCGTATTTCATCCAGGAAGCCCTTTGGATTAGCCACCAATTTCACCAACTTCCATTCCGAGCCGTTTGAGGGCGCAATACCAATTTATGCCAACAAAGACGTGGCGTGGATAGACCGCTCTGCGGTCACTGTCGGTACAGAAATGATTGACCAATACAAAGTGCTTCTGAGCAAGGCATACAATGGAGGGGATAATCATCCCCATCAGATCATCAACAGGCCTATTCTTGCCCCAAAAAGTAGCTGCTGTACTGAAACCTATATTGTGTGCGGCTCTTCCTTCGAACTCAATGAAGCGCAGAACATAGAAGCCTACGTCAAGACGCGCTTTTTTCGGTTCATGGTCTCGCTCCGAAAAATCTCTCAGGACAACCCCAAAGACCGCTTTGACTTCGTGCCGGATCTGGACATGACCCAAGTCTGGACCGACGCCCAGCTTTACGAGCACTACCACCTCATGGCGGACGAGATCGCGTTTATTGAGGGCATGATCAAAGAGATGCCGTAGCGGGGGAAGAGGAGGAGAGAGGCCCCCCCGCCCCAATTCTGGGGAGCCGGAGTCCTATCCCTGTCCCGTTCACGTTCGTTCCGGGCCGGTCCCTTCCCTCGGAGGGAAGGGCTTCGGATAAAGTCGGTGGGAAGAGCTTGGGAGAGGAGGGGCAGAGCCTCGGCCCCCCACGGCTCTTAATCTGGTTCCTCCATGAGTGGAGGCGAGGGGGACTGTTCACCGTATGAGCGACATGTACTTCCCGAATATCGGGACGCCCACCATCTACGCCTACACCACCCCACACTACGCCGAGACCCCCTGGCAGGGAGCCAAGGCGGGGCGCGGGCTGCTCAAAGTCGGGTACACCAAGGGGAACGCCCTGGAACGAGTCCGGCAGCAGTTCCCTGTCCTGACGCCGGACGCCCAGCCTTTCACCCTCCTCGTGGACTCCCCATCCCTCGCCGACGACGGCACGTTCTTTACCGACCACCGCATCCACCAGATTCTCACCGGGCGCGGCTTCCGCCACGTCAACGGCGAGTGGTTTGAATGCACGGCAGCCGATGTTCTCGCCGCCATCCATCAGGCCAAGACGGGGCAGAAGGTCCGCGAGGGGCAGTACCTTTCCTTCCCCATGCGCCCGGAGCAGGCCCAGGCCGTGCAGCAGACGGCGGCCTACTTCCATAGGTACGAGGCCAACGCCGACGGCCGGGCGGCCCACTATTTGTGGAATGCCAAGATGCGCTTCGGCAAGACGTTCACCGCCTACCAACTGGCGAAGGCGATGTCCTGGAAGCGGCTGCTCATCCTGACCTACAAGCCCGCCGTGGAAAGCGCCTGGCGGGAGGACCTGGACAACCACATAGACTTCCAGGGCTGGCAGATGATCGGGCGCGGCGAGACGCTGACCGACCAGGATGAAGACCGCCCCATCGTCTGGTTCGCCTCGTTCCAGGACATCCTGGGCAAGACCAAGACCGGACACGTCAAAGAGCGGTTTGAGCTGGCGCACTGCATGGACTGGGACTGCGTCATGCTGGACGAGTATCATTTCGGCTCCTGGCGGGACGCGGCGAGGGACCTGTACGACGCCGACGGTAGCGAGAAGGCCTCCGCGGAGAAAGAAGACGTGGAGTTCAGCGAGGAGACGTTCCCGCTATCGGCCCGCCACTTCCTCTACCTGACAGGGACGCCCTTTCGGGCGCTCACGGCGGGAGAGTTTTTAGAAGACGAGATCTTCAGCTGGACCTACGCGGACGAGCAGCGGGCGAAAGAGGCCTGGCCCGCGTCGGCAGGCCCCAACCCCTACCGCGAACTGCCCCAGATGGTGCTGATGACTTATCAGATGCCCGAAGAGATCCGCGAGATCGCGCTCAAAGGCGAGAACAACGAATTTGATCTGAACGAATTCTTTAAAGCCAAAGAGTGTCCGGGTGAGGCCCTGACGGAGCTGATGCGCTGCGTGTTCGACCACGAGAACGAGGTGCAGAAGTGGCTGCATCTGATCCGGGGCAATCATCTGGCGGCGAACCCGGCGGCTGGTCTGGAGGGGGTGCGCCCCCCCATCCCCTTTGAAGACATACGCCTGCAATTATATTTGCAGCACACGTTCTGGTTCCTGCCGAGCGTCGCCGCGTGCGAGGCGATGGCGAGACTGCTCCGCCAGCCGCAGAACAAGTTCTTCGACGATTATCAGGTTGTGGTCGCGGCGGGTCCGAAAGCCGGGCTAGGGCTAGACGCCCTCAAGCCCGTCAAGGCAGCTATCGGGAACCCGCTGAAGACGAAGACGATCACGCTGTCCTGCGGCAAGTTGACGACCGGCGTTACCGTCCCCGCCTGGAC
>JAYTRQ010000795.1:0-8353 GCA_043746125.1 Armatimonadota bacterium
ACCTCGGCGTTTGCGTACTCGTCCAGCACCATCGCCAGGACGGCCAGGTGCCAGGAGTGCTCCGCCGAGTTCTCCCGGCGCGGGTCGTTGAGGAGGTAAGAACGCCGTAGGACGCCCTTGAGCCGGTCCATCTCCAGAATAAACGCGATCTGCCGGTCTAGTCGGTCCGTGTTCAATGTCTGTTCCTAGCCATTACTCCAAGCTGACTCTGCCGGTGTGAAAGTCTACTACGAGGCGGTGGAAGCGGCGGATAAAGTTCAATCCGAGTACGCCGTCAACGCCTGCCGACGGTGGGAGAGTGTGACAGAGGAGCTTATAGCCCTCTTGCTCTTGTCCTAGAGCGGTGAACTTGCTGACCGTGAGGCGGGGGACGTATTCAACGCCACTCCCTGTTGTGATGTGTATGCGCTCTGGGGAGATCGCCGGATCATAACCCACAGATACCAGTATGGCCGTATTGATTGAAGTCATTATCGCGCCCGTGTCAACTCCTCACTGCGCGTAGGCCTCTCCTAACGGTCCCTCGATCCGTGCCGTGACGAGTATAAGACCCTGCTTGGAGTCGAAAGGAAAACTCACAGCATGACCGCCGCGTTTTCCGGGATTTTGCCAGTATACAGCGTGGCCGATGACTTCAAACGCAGCTCAATGGCTTTCTGGTAGACCTCATCCCGGTCCTTGCTGTGGCATACGATCCTGCCCCGCTGTATCTCTAGATGTTCGTTGACCTCCGGGTCGGCGAGTAGTATCCACTCGGCATCGAATCGGGCACCGATTTGTGCAAGCGTCAGCACTTCATTCATGTCAATCCTCCTGCCGTGTTGCAGTGAACTCGCTCAAAGAACAAATACTAGGTCGTCCGGAATATCGCCGATATACAGAGAGGCGGTGTGTTTTAGGTGCAGAGCCGCCCCTGTCTGATAGACTTCATCTCGATCCGCGCTATGGCGGATCACTCGGCCGCGCAGGACTTCCAGGTGTTCGTCCAGCTCCGGGTCGGCGATTAACAGCCACTCGCCGTCAAAACGTGCTTCCATCTCGGCCCGCGTCAATATTTCATCCATAAGGCTCTTCCTCCAACAATGGGGGCCGAACCTGTTTCGTACGACGCTCGTCGCTCGCTCCAAACGCCTTGTAATTGGCTCTTGCCTGTGTCAAGCTCAGTAGACGATTTGGGCCGCCGCGTATTGTGTCTGCGTCCTGCTCATTTTGTCCGTCGTCCTGCCAGAAGCAGACACGGCAGATGTCGTCACCGCCGCGCTCGTTCAAAGTGCAGTAGCCGCAGCAAGGGCACGGATAGCGCAAACCTTCGACGCGGCCTAGGCGGACCGACTTGGTTTCTATCTGGCTCATGTACCAGGCAAACCACTGCCGCCGTTGCTCTAGCTCTTCAAGCGTCGGGCTGTCTTCAGGATTTTCCATGAGCGGCTCAGAAGTACCCTTCCTTCTTCCGGTCCTCCATCGCTGCCTCCGAGCGGCGATCGTCGGCCCGCGTGCCGCGCTCGGTCTGGCGACTCGCGGCGACCTCCTGGATGATCTCCTCCAAAGTGTTTGCGGGGGATAGAACGGCCCCCGTGCAGGTCATGTCGCCGACGGTGCGGAAGCGGACCTGGAGCCGCGCGGGCGTCTCGGTTGGTCGCTTGTTCAGGAAGGGAGAGTCGGCCAGTAGGTTGCCGTCGCGCTCGATGACATCGCGCTCGTGGGTGAAGTACAGGTCGGGTAGGGGGATGTTCTCTTGCAGGATATACTGCCAGACGTCCATCTCGGTCCAGTTAGAGATGGGGAACACGCGGAAATGCTCGCCCAGATGCTTGTGGCCGTTGAACAGGTTCCACAGCTCCGGCCGCTGGTTCTTTGGGTCCCACTGGCCGAACTCGTCCCGGTGCGAGAAAAAGCGCTCTTTGGCCCGCGCCTTCTCCTCGTCTCGCCGTGCCCCGCCCAGGGCGGCGTCTATCTTCAGCTCCTCCAAAGCATCCAAAAGCGTCACCGTCTGGAGCATGTTGCGGCTGGCATTAAAGCCCTTCTCTTCCACAGCCCGGCCCTGGTCAATCGAGTCCTGGACGGACCGGACGAGGAGCTTGGCGCCCAGCGTCTCGGCCCAGCGGTCCCGGTAGTCCAGCGCCTCGGGGAAGTTGTGGCCCGTATCCACATGCAGGAGCGGGAAGGGCAGGCGGGCGGGCCAGAACGCCTTACGGGCGAGGTGACTCAGGATGATGGAGTCCTTGCCGCCGGAGAACAGCAGCGCGGGCTGCTCGAACTGGGCGGCCACTTCGCGAATGACGAAGATAGACTCGGCTTCGAGTTCTTTGAGGTGGGACAGGCGGTACGGGCGGTCCTGGGTGCGGTCGGTCACAGTCATAGCCCCTATTTTACCACAAGCACGGTGGTAAAAGGAGAAGCCCAGGCGGGCGCGAGAAGTTCCTGCCTACTTAACGGCGACGAGTTCGATGTCGAAGACCAGCGTGGCGTTCGGCGTGATCGGCGAGCCGGACGGCGGATTCTCGCCGTAGGCGAGGCTCCCCGGAATGACCAGACGGCGCTTGCCGCCCACCTTCATGGTCGGCACGCCCTCGTCCCAGCCCTTGATGACCTGGCCGACGCCGATAGGGAAGTCAATGGGCTGGCCGCCGTGGTCGTAGGACGAGTCGAATTTGGTGCCGTCCAGCAGGGTGCCGGTGTACTGCACGGAGACGGTCTGGCCGACCTTGGGACTAACTCCAGTCCCGACTTTCATATCGAAATAGCGAAGGCCGGACGCAGTGGCCTTGAGTGGGAGCGTTTTGCCGTCAATCGTGGTCGTATCCGGCAGTTTGCCGGCGTCGGCGGACGGGGTGCTGGGGGTGCTTCCGCTGCTGGTTGCGGGGTACGCGCCGTTATTCTTGTCGCCGCAGCCGGCCGTGGCGATCAGTGCCATCGCGGCGAGGGTGCATGTGGCGAGGGCGAGTGTGGGGAATGTCTGTTTCATCGTGTCGTAGCCTCCTGTGGCTACCGGTTATTGTACCTCGTAGTTCAAGTGTCTGGCCTAGCCCCAGAATTGCCGAAAGTTCTTCGTTGATAAATACTGATGGAGGCCACCCCGGAAGGTCTCTGGCCGGACGCCCGCGATCTATGCGATGCCGCGCAGCGGGACTCGCCCTCTGGCCTAACAGAGAAATAAATCACAAAGACAATCAATGTCTGGGACCGTTGAACTTCCGATAACTGTGCGGCAAGCCCTAACCCTACGCGGCCAGGCCTTTTCCCTTGTCTGACTCCCACAGGCTTTGGGACAGGGGACGATCCGAAGGTCCCGCAGTCCCTACCGCCGCACGTAGCTCTGGTATACTAACGTCATGCGCCTTGTCCTTGATCCCGCCGAAGACGCCGCTCATGCTGGCTGGCTGCGCGAGACGCCGGGGGCCTATGAGTGGTGGTATTTTGATGCCCTGTCCGACGACGGCCAGTGGGCGCTGGCCTGTGTCTGGTTTTTGGGCAACCCGTTCTCGCCCTATTATCGAATGGCCGCGCGAGGGGTTCCCGCTGACCCGGCCGACCACAACGCCCTGTTCTTCGCCCTTTATCGGCATGGGCGGCTCCACGCCTACCACTTCACGCGCTTCCCGCCCGGGGACGTGGAGGCTCCCGAGCGGCTGCCGGGCGTGCTGAACTTCGGCCCTAACCGCCTGGCCTGGCCTGCTCAGAGTGGCTGCCGGCTGACGCTGTCGGACGAGAACGCCAACCGCCGTCGTTTGGAGGCCGACCTAAGCTTTGCCTCCCCTCCTCTCGTCGCTTCCTCCGTTCTAAGTGATACGGCTGGCGAGACGCATTTCTGGCTACCCGCCGCCCCGGCCTGCCTCGTGTCCGGGACGATCCGCCTGTGGGACGCGCAGAACGCGGGTGCGGAAGTCATCCGCTTCTCGGGTTTGGGCTACCACGATCACAACTGGGGGCGGCTGCCCTTTGACGCTGACATCCGCGACTGGTATTGGGCGCGGGCAGCCTTGGGCGGCGGGCGGGCGGCCATCCTCTACCACGTCCGCTATCATGGGAAACGAGAACCCGTCAGCCACCTGCTCCTGTTTGAACGCGGCTGCCTCCTGCGCCACGCCCCCAACGCCCGTGTCACGCTGTCCCGGCCCCGCATCAACGGCTTCGGCATCGTCTACGCAACGCGGCTCGCGGCCCAGGATGGCGACGTGCGCGTCGTCTTCCAACTGGGCGGGCGGCTGGACAGTGCCCCCTTTTATGTGCGCGCCCTGTGCGATGCTCGGTCGGAGGAGGGTGGGGGGGTGGAAACGGGCCGGGGCATCGGCGAGTACCTGCGGCCCCGCGTCATGTCCTGGCCCCTCGTCGCGTCCGCCATGAAGGCTCGGATCGTAGAGGGGTGATGCTTCAGAACCCAGTGACCCGGATCATCCTGACACGGACGGCTCAGGCCAGCATCCTGGCGCTGGGCCTGCACTGGCTGACGGGGTGGCCGCTGACTGGCCCGCACGCGCTGGGCTTGTTCCTGACGCCCGCGTTGTGCCTGTACTTCGTCTTTGTCTTCGTCGCGCCGTGGTCCTGGGGGCTGCCCATCCAGACCCGCCTGCCGACGGGGGAACAGGCCGTCGCCCTGACCTTCGACGATGGCCCCTCACCCGCGACGACCCTGCTCGTTCTGGCGGCCCTTCACGCCCACGGCGTCAAGGCCACGTTTTTCGTGCTGGGAGAGGCCGTGGAGCGGTCCCCGGAACTGCTCCGGCAGATCGTCTCGGAAGGCCACGCCCTCGGTATCCACGCCTACCGGCATGCGCCGTTCGTCGGGCAGAGTCTGGGCAGCATCCGCCAGGAGATCTCCCGAACACGTGAGGCGATCACCCGCGCCTGCCCCGGCGCGGCCGCCCCCATCCTGCTCAGGCTCCCTCACGGCTTCAAGTCACTGCGGGCGGTCGCAGCCGCCCGCCAAACGGGCTGCCGGCTCGTCGCCTGGAACCTGGACGCGCGGGACTACCGCGAGCGTGACCCCGCCCGCATCGCCGGCAGCGTCACCAAGCGTCTGCGCCCCGGCGCCATCGTCCTGTTCCACGATGGCCCAGACAGCATCGCCATCGCTGACGCCCTGGCCCTACTCCTGCCGGCTCTCCGGACGCACGGCTACCAGTGTGTCCTGCTGTCGTAGGGGCAGGGCCTACCTTACCCTTAAGACACAAAATCGGACGCGCACACCTTCTGGTACAGCGCCAGAAGCAGGGCCACCTGACGCCCCCGCGTGAACTCCGCCTCGACCACCTGTCGCCCCGCCCCGCCCATCGCCGTTCGCCGTGCCGCCCCCTCCGCTGGGTCTAGCAGAAACTCCAAAGCGGTGGACAGTGCGGGCAGGTCGCCTGGCTCCACCAGAAGGCCGGTGGTCCCCTCCTGCACAACCTCGCGGCAGCCGCCGACCCGTGTCGCCACCGTGGGCAGGCCCGCCGCCATCGCTTCGGCCAGGGCCAGGCCGAACGCCTCGTCGCGCGGCAGGTGGACCAGAACGTCCAGACCGGAAAGTAGTCGTGGCACGTCTTCGCGTGGACCGGTGTACGTCAACCGGTCCGTGACGCCGCCTTCGGACGCCAGGGCGTCCATCTCGGCCCGCGCCCCTGGCTCCCCCTCGCTGCCGATCAGAACCAGGCGTAGGTCTGGGAAGCGCCACCCCAGGTCGGGCAGGACGCGTACCAGGCTCGCCTGCCCCTTGGCATCCAGCCGGCCCACGACCCCCAGGACGAGCGCGGACGGGGGGTATCCCCATTCGTGACGCACCTCCTCCCGAAGTGCCTGCGCTTCGGCGGAGCCGGGCGGAGCGTAGTCTCCCAAGGGGATGCCATTGTAGATCCGACACACGAGCGTGTGGGAGAATTGGTGATCAGAGTGCAGCCGGTCCGCGACCGTCCCAGACACGGCCACAACGGCATCCGCGCCCCAGGCAAAAAATCGGCCGCTGAGGCGTGGTGGGCTGCCCAGCGGCCGGTTCATGTGGGCATGCAGGATCAGGTGCGGGTGGCGTGGAGAGCCAAGACGTGCCAGGGCCGTGCCCAGCACGACGATCACGTAGTCCCTGCGGGAGTGGGCGTGGACGACGTCTATCCTCTGCGCCCGGATCAGCCCGGCGAGACGGAAGACGGCCCCCAGGTCGCCGCTGTTGCGGACCCGGAACGGAAGTGTCGGGATACCCCTCTCGGCGCACCATGCTTCCACGTAGCCGCCTGGCGAGCAGGCATACTGGACCGCAACGCCCTTCTCGCGGAGGGCGCTCGCCAAATCCACCGAGTGGCGCTCGATCCCCCCCTGGCTTTTCGTGCTGGCGAGATAAAGTACCCGCAGGGCGGCATCACTGCCGCTTAGCATCGCACTGCTCCATAAACGTTTCGTACTCCCCCTGCTGTTCGAAGTCTCGCGTGACCAGGCCTAAAGCCCAAACCTCCCCAGCATCCCGCCAAGCATGCCGCCGCCCTCTGCCGCCTGTCCGCCACCGCCGCCCAGCACCGATCCCAGGAGGCCCTGCGCGGCCGGGAACCGGGCGGCCACCATCTGCATCACTTCGGGGTGTTCCCGTACCAGGGCCAGCGTCGTGCTGACCAGGTCGCTGTGCGACATCTGGCTCGGGTCCGTCGTGCTGACCCCCGCCTGCCCCAGCAGACCTGCGACGTCCTCGCCCTGCCCGCCTAAGTGGCCCAGCGCCTGGCTCAGAAGGTCCCGGTGGGCGTCCATTTCTTCCGGCGCGGCCTGTGCCATCGCCTGCGACCCGTCGTCCGCGCCGCCGTCTTGCTGCGTGTCGTCTTGCTGTGTGTCATCTTGTTCGTTGTATGCCATTGGATTGTCTCCTTTTGCGGTCGTGTATACGTGGGGCCATTATATCACAGGGCGCGTTTAAAGTCAGCCACCGGTTTGGGGCTATTGCGTTCTCGCCCCAGCACTGCGTCCTACTGTTTGCCTTCCAATGCCCCCCGCCGGTCCCAGGCCACCCTCGCGATCCTCGCGATCACGGCCTCCTGCGTAGTCTCTCCCGCCTGCGTGTCCGAGACGAACACCACCACCGCCAGATGCTTCCCATCGGGCAGCGTCACCAGCCCGGCGTCGTTTGTCGCCCGCGTCACGCCGTTTACGGCTCCCGAAGACCCTGTCTTGTGCGCGACCACCGTTCCAGGAGGGAGCCGTCCCTTGATCCGGTCCGGCCCGGTCCGGCTGGCGATCATCAGCCCAAGCAGCAGATGCCGGCTCGATGCCGACAGGCCACCGCCCGACTGAAGAACGCGCAGGAGGCCGGCCATCGCGTCCGGCGTCGCCCAGTTGCGGTACTGGACCCGCTCGTTCTGCGCCATCGCCGCCTCCGACGTGGCAACGACGACACTGCGGACGCCCAGCCCGCGCAGATACGCCGTGACGCGCTGTGGCCCGCCGGCCCGCTTCAAGAGGACGTCGCTGGCCGTGCCGTCACTAACGCTCATCATGGCGTCCAGAAGCTGCGCGACCGTGAGTGTCGTGCCGTGCGGGTACTTGTCCCGGAGCGGGCTGCCTCGGGAGGGCGGGGGAAAGTCGGCGGACGTGATGCGTATGGGCTGGTTCAGGCTTAGGGTTCGCAGGTCAACCTGATGGAGAGTTGCCATCGCAATTGGCAGCTTGTAGACGCTCTGCATGGGGAAGCGCCGCTCGCCGTGCAGGGCAACGATGCTGTCGCCTTCGACGATTAGCACGGTCGCCCCCACCGGTCCCCGCGTGGCCGCCGCGATGCTCGCCATCTCCGCCCGCAGTTTCGCCCGTGAGGTGGCCCGGCTAGGCGTCGGCTGCGCCTGTCCTGACACCGCCGTCAGTGTCAGGACAAAAAGACAGAGCAGTGCGAACGTACGGCACAGCGGCCTCGTAATTAGAGTGTGGTTCACTGCGGTCGCTCCATTCAGACGCTTGCGCCTCCCGTCGGGCATGGACTACTAAAAACACGTTCAGAGAGAGCAGGAACGCCCGGCAGAGGCACATCACGTTCCTTTCCCTTTCTGGACTTGGTGGAGTAAGCGTAAGCATATCACTGATGTTACGCAATAACCGGAACGAGCCCGAGCGAGCAGTTTTCAACGGCGTTGTTGCATAAACCGGTGAGGCCCCTCTGCGGCGCTCAACCGGCACTGGAAGTGCCGGTCCACACGGAGGAAGTGCCTCCGGCACTCAAGGTCTTGCAGCCCCGGAGGGGCTTTCTCCGAGTAGACCGGTGTTTCAACACCGGGTTCTTTAACACCGGGTTCGGGGAACGGTGAGCGAGCGACTGCATTTATGCAACAACGCCGTTTTCAACTATTCGTCCCGGCTGCGTAACATCAGCATATAACTTAAGGGACGGTATAGAAAGCGTTGCAAGCGACAGAGC
>JAYTRQ010000796.1:0-8347 GCA_043746125.1 Armatimonadota bacterium
GGCGATGTCGCTCAGGGACACCATGCTAATCAAGCGGCCCGACTCGACGACCGGAAGGCGGCGGATCTGGCGGGTGTTCATCACGTGCAGTGCCTTGTCTACCGGCAGGTCCTTGGGCACGGTATCTGGATGGGGCGTCATGCACTCCCGCAGGGTTGCCTCTGGGCCGCGTCCATCGGCCACGGCCTTGACGACGATGTCCCGGTCGGTCACGATGCCGACCAGCGATCCAAGTTCGTCCACGACGGGGATGACCCCGTAATCATGGTCCCGCATCAGCTTGGCGGCCTTCTGGATGCTCGCGTCCGGGTCCAGGGCTTCGGGGAATGCGGTCATTACGTCTGCAACAGTCATGGCGTTCGCCTCCGTTTATTCAATACCCACCAGGCGGGCGTAGTTAAGCCTCTACGGGCTGCGTCTCCTGATTCCGCGAGGCCATCACGCCCTGAGCATGATGGGGAAGAAATGATGGGAGGGCAGAATGGGGAGGGAGGGCGCAGCAAGCGGCGCCCCTACGTGGCCTCGGTACGGCTCAAAACAAGGCGCTGCATCTCGCCCGCCGTGCCGATCTCGCTTCGGGCGCCCTCCAAGTACCGCAGGTTGTAGAGGGCGCTCAGGGCGGCAAAGGCGGGGCCGCTTCGGTGCAGGCGGTAGGCGGACTGGGCGGCGAAGAGCAGGAGGGAGCGCAGGGGGCGGCTGAGGGCAGGCACGGCCAGGGCCAGCCGGGCGAGAAGGCGGGTCAGGACGTTGCGGGCATGGTAGCCGTGGCGGACGACGCCCCAGTTCGCATCGCCCCGGCGGGCGCGGACGACGTCGAGCTGGCCGTAGGCGTAGGGTACGGCGAGCCAGCTCGCGAAACTGCGCCGGGGACGGTGGAGGCCCCGCGCGGCAGGTTCGTAGACGAAGCGGACGCCGCGCTCCCGCTCCAAGCGGAAGGCCAGCTCGACGTCCTCCTGACGGGGGAACTGCTCATCGAAGCCGCCGACGGCGATCAAATGGGCGCGGCGCAGGGACGAGTTGCCGGAGTAGAAATGGTGGGGGCCGCAGCCCCCCCATTCGCCCGTCCGCCAAGCGGTGTATTGCTTCTCCAGCATGGCGTGTTCCCAGGCGATCCAGGCCGGCTCGCGCCCGTGGAGTGCGGGATCGGGCAGCATGGGGGCAATGACGACGGTCTCGTCCGATCCGATGTGGCGGGCGGCGTGGAGGGCCAGGAAGTCCGGGACGGGTTCGACGTCGTCGTCGAGGAAGACGATGACGTCACCGGTGGCCTCCTGCACGCCCCGGTTGCGGGCGCGGGCGGGGCCGGCGTTGGACTGCGTGAGGGGGCGCAGGGCGTAGGGCGCGGCGTAGGCAGCCAGGAAGTCAACAGTCCCGTCCGTACTGCCATCGGAGACGACCACGACCTCGAAGCAGTCTTGCGGGTAGGTCTGCCGGGCCAGGCCGTCTAGGGTCAGCCGCAGGCTGTCCTTACGGTTAAACGTCGGGATGACGACGCTGAGAAAGGTCGGCGTGTCGCTCATGGCTTGTCCAGCGTCCGTATGAAGCGAGCGGGGACGCCACCGACGAGGGTGTTGGGCGGGACGTCCTTGGTGACGACCGCGCCGGCTGCGACGACCGCGCCACGCCCGATGGTGACGCCCTTCAGGACGGTGACGCGAGCGGCGAGCCAGACATCGTCCTCAATGATGACCGGCCGGGGCGGAGGCGCGACGGTGTGATCGTCCACGGAATGGAAGTCGGTGTCCATGATCAAAGTAAAGTTTCCAATGGCGCAGCGTGCCCCGATACGGATCAGTTTGGCTGCGCACAGCGACGTACCGCTGTTCACGTAAGTGCGCTCGCCGATCTCCAAAACGCCGCCGGGCAAGGAAGCCAGTTCAACGGGCAGGTGCGTCCCCCGGATGCGGACCCGCTCGCCCAGGTGAATCTCGCCGCCGTTGTCTACCAGGACGCCGCCCTGAACGCGCACCCAGCGGCCGACGGACGTGCAGCGCCGCGTCTTCCAGCGGCTCGAAGCCAGCAGCAGGGCCAGTTTGACGGCATCAGGGGGAGTCACCAGGCCAGACCCCGCAGGGCGTCCAACTCCTCACCCAAGTTGCGCGGGCCGTTGTAGGCCGCCTCAGCGCGGGTGCGGGCCGCATGGCCCATCGTCCGCAGCGTGGGCCGCGCTTGGTCTAAATGGTCCAGGGCGGCGGCCAGAGCCTCGTAATCGTCCGGCGGGATCAAGACGCCTTTCCCGCCGAGCATATCCGGCAGGGCGGCGATCTCGGTCGTCAGGACCGGCAGGCCGGACGCCATCGCCTCCATGATGACCTGCGGCGTGCAGTCCGCCCGCGTCGGCAGCACGAACAGGTCCGCGCCGGCGAACAGGGCACGCAGTTTGGGGTCGTTGGAAGAGAGGCCGGAATGCACCGTGACGCGCGGAGTAGGCGGCACGTCCGCGCCGGTCACCATGTCCAATTCGCAGTAGTCCGGGGCGCGTTCACGCATCCAGCGCAGGAGCAGGTCGCCGCCTTTGCGCGTGAAGTCGCCGCCGACGAACAGCAGGCGCAGGGAATCGCCCGGCTGGGCGTCCGCCTTCGGACCGGGCTGCCATTGTTCCAGATCTACCCCGTGCGCGAAGATCTGGATTTTGGCTGGGTCTACGCCGTAATCCTGCACCAGCGAATCAGCCGTCCACTGCGTATACGGGAAGAGGCGGGCGCAGGCTGAAAAAGCCCGCCGATACCAGCGGTCCCGTCGCCGTTCCAGAATTGTCTCCGGGTCGGAGCTAAAGCCGTAGTGCGGCCCCAGTTTGAGGAACTGCTTAGGGGTCGAGTCCAGGCTGATGGCCGTCGGGATGCGCCTCATGACGTCGTCCAAAAGGACGGACACCATCTGCGTATGCAGAAATAGGACGTCAGGCGGATCAGCTTTGACGGCCCGCAGTACCTTCTGTCGGGCCTGCAAGCCGCCGCGCAGGACGATGTCGTTTCGGAGCCTGGGGATGCGCCCCAGCAGGCCCGGCTCATCGAACGTGACGGTCTCAAACCGGGCTTCTATGCCCGGCGTGCGCTCAGCCGCCACCTTCAGGTTCTTGTAGACGGTGACGTGGCCCAGGCCAGTCTCCATCACGAACAGGATTTTTGTCATCCTCGCTCTCCCACGGGACGGTAGAACCGGGTTTTACGATCTACCGGAATGGCGAAGCTCCCCGTCAGGCCCTTCCAGAAGCCGCCTAAATATGCCATGTCGTTGTTCGGCTTCCGCCGCAGCAGGGCCTTCGCGACGGCACGGGACGAGGAATGGGCCAGGCGGGCCAGCAGGGCACGGATCGCCCAGCCATCGCCGCAGCGGGCGTGCTTGGCAAAGAACGCCGCATCACCCGTCCCATAGCCCCGCTGGACTTCCTGCCAGCGGTCTTTCGTGCGGAACGCGCGGTGGATCAGGACCACGGACGGCTCCGCGACGACGGTGATGCCGAGCCGCTGCGCCCGGTAAGAAAAGTCGAAGTCTTCCCCACCGGGGAAAGCGCCCCCGACGCCCAGGGTCGTGTCGTACACCCCCACCCTCTCCCAGACCGAGCGCCGGAATGCCATGTTCGCCCCCATGCCGAAGATCTCGCCCCGCGCCAGCACGCGCCTCTCCTCAAAATAGAGGCAGGGGACGGCGACATTGTCCCGGCCGACGTGTTCCGGCGCCATCTCCACCTTCCCGAAGATCAGGCCGTAGTCCGGGTTCTCGGTGAAGACGCGGGCGACGCTGGAGACCCAGCCGGGCGGTGGGGCGCAGTCGTCGTCGGTGAAGGCGATCACCTCGCCCGCCGCAAGACTCACGGCCAGGTTGCGGGCCGTGCTCAGGCCGCGCGTCGTCGTTGGCACATAGCGCAGGCGCGGGTGTGCGTTCTGGTGCGAGCAGATGATCTCGCCTGTCTCCGGGCCGTCGCTCTGGTCCACGACGATGACTTCATAGTCAGAGTAGTCGTTGGCAAGCACGGTCGGCAGGGCCAGGACGAGGTCCTGCGGCCGGTTCCGCGTGCAGATTAGGACGGAGATCTTCAAGACGCCCCCATCCGGCCTTTGAGGGCCTGCCGCAGCATCCCCACATCTTCGGGGTGCAGGCAGCCGAAAAGCCAGCACAGGGGCAAGTAAAGGAGGAGACCCGGTACGAGCAGCAGCAGGCCATGGCGGTCGTGTACCAGGTAAAACAGGGCGACCAGGGGCAGGGCCGCCCCGACGGCCCGTGCCAGGGTGCCGAGGCTACGCCAACCGAAGAAGCCGGGGGGCAGGGCACGAAGATAAGCGATCACCATGTACGTCTCAATGGCCGCATCCCCCAGCATGGCTCCAACCGCGCCGTTGTGCATCCCGCGCTGAGTCAGGTAGATAAGGCTCCCGGTGACGGGCACGCACAGCAGGGCGGAGACAGCCGTGATGCGGCTTAAGGCCCCCTGCCGGTCGCTGGCGATCAGGGCGGTGGAAGCGGCCTGGGAGATGAACCACAGGATGATCGCGGCCCCTAAGATCATCAGGACCGGCGCGGCGGGCCGGAACGAGGCCCCATCATGCGTGACGAGGGCGATGATCTGGCCCGGCGCGAGGACGAGCACGGCGGCGAACGGCACGGCACAGATCACGATGAAGTTGAACATGCGTCGGATCGCGCCGTCGAAGGCGGGCAGGTCTTCCCGATGGACGCGGGCAAGGGCGGGCAGCATGGCCCCGCAGAGAGCGCCCGGCAGGAACAGCGTGGTGCCACCCAGCCGCTTCGCCAGCCCGTACCAGCCGATGGAGTCCAGGCTACTGAGTTTGGACATCAGGAGGGCGTCACAGTTGCCGTAGACGGCGACAAAGACGGCCGTGGTCAGGAACGGCAGGCCCGACCGGGTGAGCAGCCTGAGCGTTTCCCAGGAGGGGAGCCGGACCGTCTTCCAGTAGGGCAGGAAGGCGGAGGCATTGATCGCGAGGGCAACGCACGCGCTGACTCCTCCCAGTCCGGCCAGAACCCAGAGCGGGGCGTGACGCTGGACCAGAACGATGACGAGGACCGATAGAACGACCTTGTCCGCCAGGGCCGCCAGGCTGCGCCGGGGGATTTCCTGCAAGCCGCTCAGAGCCGCGCCCAAGGCCTCGTTGAGCAGGGCGACCAGCATTGCCACGACGGCGACCAGGATGACCAGGCTCAGGGCCGGCGAGTAACCCAGGGCACGGGCCGTGCTCCAAGCCAGAGAGACGGCCAGCAGCCCGAGCGGCAGCCGCAGCGCGAGGGCCGCCAGTGTCAGTTCACCCACCCGATCGGGGTCGCGGGCGATGTCGCGTGTCAGGACCGTGGACGTCCCCAGCCCGATCCCGAGGCCGAAGATGCCCGCGAACGAGCCGGCCAAGGTCAGCGTCCCCAGCCCGCTGCTTCCCACGTAGCGCGGCAGGTAAAGCGTCACCAGGAAGCTCAGGCCCCACGAGAGGAGCTGCGTCGCCAGGGTGGCGAGGACGTTACGGGCGACCAGGCGCGAGCGGCTCATTCCCGTAGGCTTGGAGGCCGGATTGACGGCAGCGGGCGTCATCCTCGCATCCCTCCTGCTCTCCGTGCGCTGCGCGAGACGGGGCGGATCAGGCCGGGCAGCGCGGCAGCGAGGCCAGCCCACAGGCCCGCGAAGAGCATGTCCCGGAAGTTGGAGAACTGCAAGTCCAGCAGGCCGAAGATCAGCAGGGCGGCGACGATCAGGAGCGAGGCGATGGCGACCGCCTTCAGCTCCGAGTCGGCATCTTCCTCGCGGATGGTCCGGGAGGCGCAGACTAAAATGGCCGAGATCATCATCCAGAAGGCCAGGAAGCCGAACGAGCCGACCCGCATCCAGACCCACAAGACCTGGTTGTGCGTCATAATGTCCCACCACTCGTACTGGCCGCTGATATCGGCGATGGGGACGGCGTGGATCATCCGTTTGCCGAACCCATACCCCTGGAGCGGGGCCGAATGGATCGTCGCCATCAGGTCAGCATTCTCGGCGTCCCGGTAGGCATTAGACGAGGCGTCGCGCGGGTCCGGCTCGAACTGCGAGTTAATAGCACGGGCAGGCTGCGCCCAGATCGCGCCGCTATGTTTGAACGCGGTGTAGTAACCGGCGAAGGCCACGGCGCTGACGGCGGCCAGCGTCGCGATCAGACGGCGTCGGGTGGGGAACGCCTGATAGGCGGCCAGGACGAGCAGCGGGACGATGACGATGAAGGCGGCCGTGCCCGCCCGCCGGTTGCAGGCGAGGCTGCCCAGTATGACGAACGGCAGCAGACACAGCATGGTCCCGCGTAGCTTGGGAAAGGCCCCGCAGACCGAAAGGCCCAGGAAAAGCGCGACGAAGCAGTCGAAGAAGAACGCCTCCTCGTGCGAGCCGACCCCCTGGTCCGGCAGAGGCAGCCCGTGCAGGGTGACATAGCGCCGGAACGTCAGCAGGACGCCCTTCAAGCCGATACAAAGGGCGGTGATCCAGAGCAGGGACGTCAATACCTTCCGGTCGCGCACCACGTTGACCGTCATCAAATAGGCTAGGGCGAAGTAGAACTGCGACCGGACCTCCTGGAGCGAGATCTTGAAGTCGCCCCCGGTGAGCATCCCATTGACCCAGCCCAGCCCGACGAACGACACGTAGACACCGATAGGCAGCATCAACGCCCCGGCCCGCAGGTTGGTGTTCTGGGTGTAGACGGCCCGTAGGATGGAGCAGACGCCGGCAACGAGAATGAACAGCTCAAACAGGCTGAGGGGGACGGCCTTGACGTCAGAGTGGGCGTAGGTCTGGAAGATGGTGTTGACATTCCAGAAGAAAGGGACGCGGTCGGTCAGGGCGTCCTTGTACGGCCCCCCATCCGGCCCGCTGCTCAGGCCCAGCTCGAAAAGGCAGGCGGCGGCCAGCGTGGCGTAGAGGGAAAAGCGTGGGAAGCGCCAGAGCAGGACCGGGGTGATAACCGCCAGCAACAGGGCGATCGGCACGACCAGGTTGTCCAAGCCGAACGCGACGAACGAGCCAGCGGCGGCCCCGGCCAGCAGCGCCCCGCCGAGCATGAGCCACCGCGCCCGCAGCTGGGCCGAGGCGGCGTAGTCGTCCGCGGAAGGCAGAGCCGTGAGTACGGTCGCCTCCACCTCTTCGGGTGGGGCCTCAGGGACAGCTTTAAGCGGAGTCGGATTTCGGAGCGCAGCGTTCATAAAAGAAGCGAGAGCGTGACCTATTTCGTCAGCGGCACCCGCACCAGAGTCATGGACTGCGGCGGCAGGATCAGGCTCTTTCCCAGCAGGGCGGGCGGGAATATGGCAATCTCTTTAGGATTGTCGGCGGAACACCGGAACATCTTCACCGTGCCGGCCGGGTCCGCGCCCGCCAGAACCAGCGGGGCCGTGATCGTCGCCTTGGGCATTTTGTTGATCAGCATCAGCGTCAGCTCGCCCGTCCGGCTGTCCATCGCGGCGTACACCGAGAGCTTGTCCAAATCGGCGCTGACCGCCCGGCAGGAGACGTCGCCGAAGCCGTTGCCCCGGCCGTCAGCGTTGCGGAACAGCTTGAACGCATAGTAGCTCGGTGTATTCTTAGTGGGGTAGGCCCAGTAGTTTGCGAGGTACACGTTCTCCCGGCCGTAGAGGCCTAATACGTCGGCGACCGCCAGGCCACCGTTGATGTCGTTGTCCGCGCCGAAGGCCCATTCCGTGATACCGATCTTGGTGCCGGGGTAGCCCTGTGCGATCCAAGCGTTGAGGCGCGGGATGAGGCTGACGGGCTGGCCGATCCAGCTTTCGTCGCCGTAGGCCGGGTCCCACAGGCTCCGCGTCGCCCGCAGGCGCAAGGCCCGCGTCGGCTTGTCCGTGCGGCCCCCGCCCGAGTTGCCGGAGAAGACACCGTCAGCCTGCGGGTAGTAGTGGACGTCCAGGATGTCCAGCGAACGCTTCCCCGTTTTGACGTCGTGGGCATGAACGCCTTTCAGGAACCACAATAGGAACGGCTGATCGCCGTGGGCCACCCGATCGGCGTAGGTATGGAAGTTGTCGTCGCCCCGGTCCAGGGACGAGTACAGGTAGCCCGTGAACCCCCACGAGACCGGCCCGGTAACCTGAGCCGTCGGGTCTACGGCTTTGACCGCCGTGGCGTAGTCCAGGAAGTTGTGCAGGATGTCGTCGTAGCCCATGCGGGCCGGGTGGACGTCCCGGTGCGTCGTGTCCCACAGGTCCGGCTCGTTGTCCATCGCAAAGAACAGGACGCCGCCATGCGCCCCGTCACCGAAGGTCTTCTTAAGGTGGTGTATCCACTCGTCCTGGTAGACCACGCCGCCGGCCATCGTCGGCGCGTCCGAGAAGGGCGCGTTCTTGCGGGCGACCGAGCGGACGC
>JAYTRQ010000797.1:0-2660 GCA_043746125.1 Armatimonadota bacterium
CTCAAGCGTGGCTCGTCCATCGAGTTCGCCGACTTCCGCGAGTATACCCTGGGGGATGATCTACGCTATGTGGACTGGAAGGCCTACGGGCGGCTGGAAAAGCTGTTTCTCAAGCTGTTCGTGGAAGAGGAAGACCTGAGCATCCACCTGCTCATTGATACCAGCAAGAGCATGGGCTTCGGCAGCCCGCTCACCAAGGCCGATTACGCCCGCCGGGTGGCTGCCGCTTTGGGCTACATCGCCCTGTCCGAGTACGACCGCGTCCTGCTGTCCTCGTTCAGCCAGACGCTTGGCGAGCGGATGCCGCCGCTGCGGGGCAAGCCGGGCATCTTCCCCTTCTTCCAGTTTTTAGAGACTAAACTTCCCATCGGCGGCGAGACGCGCTTTGGTGAGGCCCTTTCCCGCTACGCTTCTCAGGCCAAAAACGTCGGCATCGCCGTCGTCCTGTCGGACTTCTTCGACCCCACCCACGTCCAGGGCATCAAGGCCCTGCTCTCGCGCCGCTTCCAAGTGGTCCTGATTCACGTCCTAGACGAAGAGGAAGTGCATCCGACCCTGACCGGCGACCTGCGGCTGATTGATTCGGAGACGGGTGTGGCCCGTGAGGTCAGCATCTCGCCCCACCTGTTGGCCCAGTACGAGGCGCAACTCACGAGCTTCTGCGGCGGCTTGCAGACCCTGGCGAACCGGTACAACATGGACTATGTGCGGGCATCCACGGGTGTACCGTTCGAGGACGTCATCCTGAAATTCCTGCGGACCGGGGGCTTGCTGAAGTAGGAGTTCCTATCCCGTCTCACAAGTTCGCCACCCTTCCCTCCGAGGGAAGGGCTTCGGATTAAAGCAAGACTTGGGACAGAAGCTGCAACCTTCGACAAGCGGCCCCGGCCCCTGACTACTTCCAAAGCCCTTCCCTCGGAGGGAAGGGTGGCGAACTTGTGAGACGGGATAGGAACTCCTACGCCTCGGTCCCGTACAGCCGGTCGCCGAAGTCGCCCAGGCCGGGCAGGATGTACTTGACGTCGTTCAAGCCCCGGTCCAGGCCCGCCGTGAAGACGTCTACGTCCGGGTGGTCCGCGTGCAGACGTGCAACGCCTTCGGGCGCGGCGACGATGCACAGCATCAGCACCCGGCCCGCGCCTGCCGCCTTCACCTGCGTGATGGCCTGGGAGGCCGAGCCTCCTGTGGCGAGCATGGGGTCCAGAACGAGTGTCGTCCGCCCGTTCATCTGGGGCGGCAGTTTGGCGTAATAAGACGACGCGACGGCCGTCTCGTGGTCCCGCTCCAGGCCGATGTAGCCGACCGAGACGTCCGGGAAGAACTCGACAATCGGGTCCAGCATCCCAAGCCCCGCTCGCAGGATGGGCACGGCGACAAGAGAATCGTCTAGAACAGGGCTGTCCAAAGCCTCCATCGGCGTCTCGATGGTGCGGGGGCGTGTGGCAAGTTCGCGTGTGGCTTCCAAAGCCAATAGCACAGTGAGCCGCTTCGTGAGAAGGCGGAAGTTGGCCGGTTTGGTCGTGCGGTCCCGCAGGTGCGTCAGGAAGTGCGCGGCCAGAGGGTGCTGTAGGAGAGTGAGGGGCATGGTATTCACCTGAGCGCTTCTACTTTGAGGGAAGAGATTACGTCTCGTGACGTAGGTTTGGACTTCTGCGCGATTTGCAAGGCCGTTTCACCCAGAGCATTGGTCACTTTGACGGAAGCCCTGTGAGCCAGCAGGAATTGGAGCATGGCGACGTTGTCCCCGCCTGCCGCCGCGTGCATCAGGACCGTTCACCCGCAGCCGCACCGGGAATGAACGTTAGCCCCGCCCGTTAGCAGTATTTTAGCCATGTTGACGTCCCCGCCTTCGGCGGCTAACATCAATGCCGTGCCGCCGTGAGAGAAATGCGCGTTGACGTTTGCCCCGTGAGAGAGGGCCGTCTGAACGGCGGCGACATCATTCCGATCTATCGCCGTGCGCAGCTCTTCATTGGCTCGGCCGGCACAGGCCGCCGGTCCAGAGAAAGGAGGCGCGAACATAATGAGACATAACAGCGTAGCAAAATGGCGTGAACGTATCATGATGGTTTTACTCCCTGATCGCTTCTTATGAACCTGCTCAATCCCCTGAACCTGCTCTGGGCGCTCCCGCTGCTCGGCGGCATCGTCGCCCTGTGGATGCTGAGACTCAAGCGGCAGGACGTCACTGTGTCGTCCCTATACCTCTGGAACACGCTCCTGCAAGAGACGCAGGCCAACGCCCCGTTCCAGAAGCTGCGGCGCAACCGACTGCTGTTTCTGCAACTCCTCACCGCTTTCCTGCTCGCCCTCGCCCTCGCCCGGCCGTTTGTTTATGGGCAGGGCCTGGCGGGGCATACCGCAGTCATCGTGCTGGATACGTCCGCCTCCATGAACGCCACCGACGTCAAACCCTCGCGCTTGCAGGCGGCCAAGGACGCGGCGGACCAGTTCGTAGACCAGATGCGGCTGGGGGACGTCGCGACCGTGCTGTCGGCCGCCGACAAGCCCAACTCGCTGCTGTCCGGGTTTACCGGGGACAAGGGCCGGCTCAAGGCCGCGATTGACGGTGTGGGGGCGACGGACACGCCCGTGGACATGGGCGCGGCCATGACCCTGGCGCAGTCGCTTGTCGGCGCACGGACCGGCGCGCAGATCCG
>JAYTRQ010000798.1:0-2656 GCA_043746125.1 Armatimonadota bacterium
CTCCTCAATGCCGGCGCGGTCCTGATGGTCCTGCTGGCCCTGGCCGGCTTCCTTCTTCGCCGCGTGCGGGTAGGCGAGGCTGGCCCACCGCCCTTCCTCCTCCGACTCTGCTTCTTTTGGCTGCTGTTCGTGTTCGTATCCCAGCAGATCGCCTTCTGGACCGTGGACGTGGAACTGAATGCCGGGGGCCGCTACATGCTCGCCGTCCTGCCCGCCATTGCCGTGCTGCTGCTCTCTGGCGTCGCCCGGTTTGGGCCGCGCATCTCGCGGACCGTCTTCCCCGTCTGGCTCGCACTCCTACTGGCGATGAACGTCGCCTCCGCCTACAACATCGTCAATGTGCTGGTGCCGCACTACTTCCCCGGCTGGAAGATGTTCGAGTTTCCCGGCGGCCACGCGGCATGAAGGCTGGTGGTATGCTCGCCTGAGCGGGTTTTAGGGCAATAGGTTTAGGGCAAAACGGACGGGGCAGATGCTGTAATCCGGGAGGTGAAAGATGCTCGAGGCTTACCTGGAAGCTTTGGAGGAAGGCTACTACGAGGTGAAAGTGGCGTTTGAGGGGCTGGCGGACGAGAATCTATGGAAACGGCCTGCGGTGGGGCTTCTCTCCGTGGGGGAACTGGCGGGGCACATCGCTTACTGGGAGGCTGTCAAGCTGGTGGGTGAGGGCGGGAAGCAGGGCTTCGGCCTGATACACCCGGATCTGGCAAAGTGCCGGGTGAGTAGCCTCTTGATTGACAATCGGTTCAGTTATCACCCGGCGACGATAGCGCTTCCGCCTTCGGAGGAGCATCTGACGATAACGGCGGAACAGGTCTGCCGCGAGCTGCCGCGGGTGCATGAGGAGTCGGTGGCCTATTTCAAGGCGCTCAATCCCGACTTGGACAGTTGTACGCCCAGATAGCCGTCGAATTACAATTACCGCGCGTTTTTGACGTATGCCGCTTTTCACATCGCCTATCGCGTAAGACAGATGTATTCGGCGCGGCATCTCTTGATAGAAGGAACGCCGGATAATTGAGGTCAGCCCCTCAGCTTCCCCGGCTGGAGTATGCTCGAGTTCCCCGGCGGTTACGCCGCATGAATGCCTGGCGGAGACATGAATACCCGGCGAAGGCTTGACAAACTACGCACCCGCTCACGGTTGATGTTTCGCCCGCCCCTTGTGCTGGGTTGAGACAGCGTGGGCTTGAGGAGCGAAGGATATGGGAACATGGGAAAGGGTTTCTGCGGCGCCGCTCATCGGCATCGCCGCCGACGCATGCAGAACACGAGGCCGCTCAGTGCCATGAGGCCCAGCCCGAGCGAAACGGTCGCCGGAGCCTCCGGGACGGCTGCGGGCACGAGGTCAACCCTGCCGGAAGTCACATAAGTGGTGGCGATGGACCCCCCGCCGCCCGTCTGATCAACGATGAGGTAAGATTGGCTGTGATCGAGAGTGATGCTTGATCCGCTGGTCGGGGTGAGCGGTTTGTCGAGCAGGAACGCGAAATTATAAGACACCTGCTGCGTGTCGTAATTCCCGTCGAACGAAGTGGGAGTGATGTGCGTCGGGTAGGAGGACGAGTTGTTGTAGATGCCGCCTCCCGTCAAAACGTTGACGCTCATGGCTGCCCCGGTGGTGAAGTCATAGGTGAACGTCCCCATTGCACTGCTCCCGTCATCGAAGCGGACGTTGGCCAGGACGTAGTTCGCGAGGATGTCCGGCGCGGGAAGGTTCTGTGCGCTCGTCGGCGGGCCGCCGAAGAGGGCGAATCCGGCCAGCAGAAAGAGTGCGGCGAACTGTTTCGAGAATCGAGACTGAGGTGTCATTGGTGCATCTCCGTTTCCTCGTGTTGAATAGGCCCGAGAGTGGTGGGAGCATCATATCACACGGCCCGCCGCTTGTCAAGCATCTGCAAGGCATACGTTGAGACCGCGTGGTATCGCTTGGAGGCTTGACAAGCCCGCCGTGTACCCGGTATACTGCCCGCAACAATGTTTACCGCCGTGACAATTCCGTCGCTGCGTTGCCGCGTGCGTGCTCTGGGAAGTGCGCCCGCGACACGCATAGCGTGACGCAGCCTCGTTCGTGATCGCTTTGTAAGTGCTTACCAATGAGCCGTGGCCCACTTCCCTCCCCTCATCGGGGACAGGAAGCGATGGTGCGCGGCTTGTGTGTTTTTGGAACACGTTTTGGAGAAACGCCGCCCGCCCATCTTGATTCTAAGAGGACGCGCGGCGTTTCTGTTTTGGGGGTACTGTGGAAGCGGATGGTCTTGCACTGCGGCAATGGCTTTACAGCCTGACGGATTGGCACCAGGCGGACGCCGTTCTGGACATCGGCTGCGGGGATGGCGGCGACCTGCGGCGTATCGCTGCCCTTGCGCCCGATGACGCCCGGCTCATCGGCATGGATTCGTCGACCAAGGCGATCGAGACCGCCCGCGCCGCCACGGCAGGCGATGTGCGCTTCGCCTGGCACCCGCACGATGTCTCATCGGGCCTGCCGTTCGCGGATGGCGCGTTCGCCGCCGTGTTCTCGCTGAACCTGCTGGAATGTGTGCCTGACAAGGCCGCCTTGCTGGTGGAGATGCACCGCGTCCTGCGCCCCGGCGGCGTGGTCGTCTGCGCGCACTGGGACTGGGACACGCAAACTTTGGACGGCGCGGATAAG
>JAYTRQ010000799.1:0-2654 GCA_043746125.1 Armatimonadota bacterium
GCGTGATCGAGCTGGGTCATGTCGTAGTACCCGCCGGAGCTGCACATGGACTTGATCTGAAAGCGCAGGGGGAAATCGAACGCACTGGCGCGGTTCTGCATCATGGTCTGGATCCAGTAATTGACGTTGCCGACGCTGCCGTCGTAATACTCGCCGACCGCGTACTTGCCGCTCATGGCGCCGTAGTTCAGGAACGGGAGCATCCAGTCCGTGGAGATGCCCTTGACGTCATCCAGGCGGTATCCCTGGATGTCCAGCGCCTTGGTCAGCCAGTCGCCGCTTTTTTCCAGGTTCTCATACGCCCAGCCCTGGCCGTCAGGCCCCTTGAAGCCGTTGATCGGGGCCAGATCGCGCCCGAACTGGTACGCTTGGTCGGCGCCTGGATCCGGCACGTTCGGGTCTTCCGGCAGGTTGTTCGTCCCGAAGGCCCAGTGGAAGTCGCCCGGCCCTTTCCCGAAGCGTCCCCCATTCGCGTTGCCGTAGGCATCCAGATAGCGAAAGTTGTACTGGCCGTCATCGCCGCTGCGGTGATTTTCCACCAGGTCCAGGTAGACGTCCAAGCCATTGGCGCGCATCATGGCGACGGAGCGTTCCAGTTGCTCACGCGTACCGAAGCGCGTGGGGTACGTGCCCATCTGGTTTTTGCTGCCCAGGTCGTAGTCGTCGAAGGGGTCGTAGCCGCCGGAATAGCCGCCGGCCGCCCCTTTCAGCGCGGGCGGGATCCACAGGGCGGAGAAGCCCGCCTGGCGCATGGCGTTGGACTGGATCGCGAGGTAGTCCCACCACCAGGAGGCGTTCGGGCTGCCCGCGGCGGGCGACGGGACATTGGCGTAGAATGCCTGCATTAGGACGCCCGCGCGTACGGGTGCGGGACGCAGCCCCGCCAGCGCGGCGCACAGCAGCAGAAACAGCGCCCCGGCCCGTACCGACCGTTTTGTCATCCAGTTTATCGTCATTGACTCTCCCCTTTCTCACGTGCCGCCCCATACGGCGAGCTTCCCCAACCGATTGGGTAAAATAACACGGCATTGTATCACGGTTTGCAAAGTCTGTCAAGGCGCTTTTTGCAATGTTGCACGTGCCTTGACATTCCCACGTGTGTGCCTTATACTCTCCCCAGCATCCTACCGTCAAAGGAACCTCTCCGATGAAAGAAGTCATCTTGATCGCCAACGGCGACCTGCGCCTGCCCGCCAACCAGAAGTGCCAGGAGGCCCAGGCCGCGATGGAGGCCCAGATCGTCGCCGCCGTCCAGAAGGAAGGGGCGACCGTCAAGCGCGGACACCCCTTCGACCCCGTGAAGCAGCACGGGTTTATTGACAGCCAGAAGTACGGCATGGAGGTCTTCCGCACCATTGACCCCCAGGCACCGCTGATTGTCGCCGAGGCCGTCTGGCAGTACAGCCACCACATTCTGCACGGCCTGATCACGCACAAGGGGCCGATCCTGACCGTCGCGAATTGGAGCGGGACGTGGCCGGGCCTGGTCGGAATGCTTAACCTCAACGGGTCGCTCACCAAAGCGGGCGTCAAATACAGCACCTTGTGGAGCGAGGACTTCACCGACGACTTTTTCACGCGCGGCCTGCACAACTGGCTTCGGGACGGCCACGTTCGGCACAACAAGGGCCACGTCTGCCCCTACGACGAGGCCGAAGCGCCGCCCGAATCCGTCCAGAGGGGCCACAAGTTTGCCGAAGATTTACAGCGGGACAAGGCCATCATGGGCATCTTCGACGAGGGCTGCATGGGGATGTACAACGCCATCATCCCCGACGAACTGCTGCACAAGACGGGCGTCTACAAGGAGCGCCTGAGTCAGTCCGGCCTGTACGCCAAGATGCAGACGGTCTCGGACGACGAGGCCCGGTCGGTCTACCAATGGATCGTGGACAAAGGCCTGAAGTTCCAGTTCGGACCGGACGAAGCCACCGATCTGACCGAAGCACAGGTTCTGGGCCAGTGCAAGATGTACGTCGCGGCCGTTCGGATCGCCGACGAGTTCGGCTGCGCGACCATCGGCATCCAGTACCAGCAGGGCCTCAAAGACCTTGCCCCCGCGTCCGACCTGGTGGAAGGTCTGCTGAACAACGTGGACCGCCCTCCGGTCAAGCACGAGACGACCGGGAAAGAACTCTACAAGGGGGAAGCCCTGCCCCACTTCAACGAGGTGGACGAGTGCGCGGGCCTGGACGCCCTGGTGACGAATCGCTTGTGGAAGCAGATGGGCTACCCGCCGGAGACGACCCTGCATGACCTCCGCTGGGGCCGGCAGTACGTGGGCGAGGGGCGGGACGAGTACGTCTGGCTGTTCGAGATTTCGGGGGCCGTGCCGCCCGCGCACTTCGCGAACGGCTACAAAGATGCCAGTTCCGAGCGCCAGCCGTCCATGTACTTCCGGCTGGGCGGCGGCACGCTGAAAGGGGTCAGCAAGCCCGGCCCCGTCGTCTGGAGCCGCGTGTTCGTCGAGGGCGGCGTGTTGAAGTTCGACACGGGCCTGGCCGAAGCCGTGTCCTTGCCCGAGGCGGAGACTCAGGAGCGCTGGGACCTGACGACCCCGCAGTGGCCGGTCATGCACGCGGTCTTGAAGGGGATCACGCGCGACCAGATGATGGCCCGCCACAAGGCCAACCACATCCAGGTCGCCTACGCGC
>JAYTRQ010000800.1:0-8326 GCA_043746125.1 Armatimonadota bacterium
GCGAGCCGCAGGGTGAGCGAGGCGTCGGGCGGCAGATTGCCCAGGGCGACGAGCGTATGGTCCCAGACCGGGTAGGCGTGGAACTCGTTCTGCGTGACACCCACCATGCCCATCAGTTCCGGCGCGAACTGGGCCAGCAGGCCGCTGTCTTTGAGCAGTTCTAGACCCAGCCTGGCGCGGGTCGTCATCAGCATCTTGCAGAACTCGTCCCGAATGCGTTCCCCCGAGATGATGGACAGGCGCTCAGCAGACTGCCGGAGGGCCTTCCAGGTGAACGGCTCAATCGTGAACCCGAAGCGGGCGGCGAACCGGACGGCCCGCAGCATCCGCAGAGGATCGTCTTGGAACGTTAATAGCGGGTCGGTCGGCGTCCGTATGATCTTCGCTTCAAGATCGGCGTAGGCCTGGCCCAAAGGGTCCGTGATCTCGCCCGTGTGCAGGTTCTGGAGCAGCGTGTTGATCGTGAAGTCGCGGCGCGTGGCATCTTGCAGCAGCGTCCCCGGCTCCACGACATCCGGCTTGCGGCTCTCTGCCGCATACGACTCGATGCGGGCCGCCACGAGTTCCACGTCCCGGCCCCGCACAACCACCATCGCCGTGCCAAACCGGGGATAGACGACCGGCTCGTGGTCTGCCGCCCCGCGTACCCGCAGGAAATGGGCGAGGACCAGGGCGTCCCCTTCCAGCACCAAATCAACGTCGTCTTTGGGCGAGGGCAGACCCATGACCTGATCACGTACGAATCCGCCCACTAAGAACAGTTTCCCGGCGTACTCCGTCCCGCGCGTCGCCGCCCGCAGGGTCTCCAAAACCGTCTCCGTGTCCGCGCTCATTGTTGGGTATTATACCTCCCTGCTGGGTACACTGTCCCCATGCTTATCACCCAAATCCTCGTGCGCGGCTTGAAGACCGGCTTCGCCCTCGCCGCCACGACCAACGCCGCCATCATGCTCGCCTCCGACAAAGAGAATGGCTCCCCCTGGGCCGCACTCAATTCGGTCGCCCACATCGTAGACGGCGACGACAAAGTGCAGCCGACCGACTACTCCCAGCGCGAGTCTCTGCTCGGCATTGCCGTCAACGGCACGGCCATGTCCGCCTGGGGCGTCCTATACGAAGGGGCGCTGTCCGTGACGCACACCAAGAGCAGCCCGCTCACGGCGATCTTGGCAACGGCCACCGCCTACGTCATAGACTACAAGATCGTGCCCAAGCGCTATACGCCGGGGATTGAGGACCGTCTGAGCCAGAGATCCGTCCTGCTGGCCTACGCCGGCATGGCCATCACCTTCGCGCTCTCGCCGTTATGGAACCCAAGCCTGGAACGGAGCGAGGACGGCGAGTCGCTGCACTGACCGACACCCCGCCTTTACCAAACAGAAAGGTAGAACCGTGAACATCCTTCCAAAGCCCCTGCTCACATTTGTCTTCCCGACCCTTTTGGTCATGCTGGCCTTTGGATCAGCGGCCCCGGCCGTGCCGACCAGCCAGGGCGAGCAGCCGACTCTGGAGCAATGGGTCGCGGAGAACCGCGAGGAAGTCCGGCTGAATCCCGGTGATGCCACGGCCCATGCGGACCTCGCCGATGCGCTCCACCAGCAGGGCAAAGACGCGGAAGCGATTCCCGAATACCAAGCAGCGCTCCGGCTGACCCCTCAGAACGCAACTTCTCATAAGGGCCTGGGAGTTGCCCTTTACAAGACAAAGCAGCGCGATGCCGCCGAGGCGGAGTTCCGTAAGGCGATCCATCTCAAACCCGACTATGCGGAGGCTCACTTCAATTTAGGCTTCCTGCTCGACAACGCAAGGCGGCGGAAAGAGGCGATGAGTGAGTATCTTGCTGTGGCCGCGCTGAAGCCGGAGGACTCCACTGCCCATCAGGATGCGGCAAACGTTCTAATGAGCCAGCAGCACTTCCGAGAGGCGACCCAGCAATACCGTGAAGCGCTCCGGCTGAAGCCGGATGACGCGGGCAGCCATTCCTCTCTCGCCTTTCTGCTGGACCTGGACGGAAAGAAGAAGGAGGCCGTCACCGAATGGGAACAGGCCATCAGGTTCAAGCCAGACGACGCCTCCCTCCACCTATCCCTCGGCAACACCTGGGAGGGGCAGCACCAGTGGGACAAGGCGGTCGCAGAATACCGAGCGGCCACGCGGCTGAACCCGTCCCTCATGGAAGCCCATGAACAGTGCGGGTTTGCCTTGTTTGGCAAAGGCGATAAGGACGGGGCGCTCAACGAGTGGCGGTACGTTGTCAAACACGGTGACCCGAGGAGCGCGACCACGGCTCAAAACGATCTTGATACGTTCTCGAACGCTTCTTTTGTCGTTCCCGACTGAGCCAGCATGTGTTATAATGAAGCATCATGCGCTTTGCCCGCCTCCCCCTCCTCGCCTGCGGCCTGCTCCTCGCTCACGCGGCGGCGGGCCAGGCCCAGACACCCCCGCCCCCTCTGCAACCTCTGCAAGTCCCCGTTCCCGTCTCGCCCAGCCCGACCACGCCCCCACCCCTCCAGACGACGCCGACCACGCCCAGTGGGGCAACTCCTACGCCGACGAGCGGCCCCACCCTGCCACCGACGGGTGTAGAAACGCCGCTGCCGGTGGAAGGGGGCACGCAGGCCTTCGCGGACGATCCCAACGCCGACCCATACAAGTCGGTCATCCTGGACAACGCCGACACGTTTGAACAGACCCGGCAGGGGAAATGGACTGGGCGCGGGCACGTCCGCGTCCGCTACAAGGGCTACGTCATCAATGGGGATCAGGTGGACGTGGACACGGACCGAGGGATGGCGACGTTCTCCGGCAACGTCCACCTGGTCGCCCCCAACGGGCAAGAGGCCCAGGCCGCGGACAACGGCACGCTGACGGTCAACCTGCGGCGCGGCACTTACACGCTGACCGGGGCGCGGACGACGATCCAGCCGGAGCAGGCCCAGATCGGGCTGATTCTGCCCGTCTTTGTCTATGGTGGTACGGTCAGCGGAAGGCCCGGCCTAATTGACGCGCGGGGCGGGCGTTTCACCACCTGCGACTTCCTGGACCCCCATTACTTTTTCGCCGCCCGCGACGTCTACATTATCCCCGGCCGGCGGCTCGTCGGGCGTGATGTCACCTTCTATCGCAAGAACCGCCGCATCTTCCGGCTCCCTTACCTGGTCCTGCCCCTCAACGACCGGCAGGCGCGGCAGACCCTGACGCCTGAAGTTGGGCAGACGCCCGACGAGGGCTACTTCATCAAGTTCGCCTTCGGCTACGCCTTGGCCGCCGTCCTGCCCGGCATCCTGCGCGTGGAGGAGTTCCAGAAAAAGGGCACAGGCCTGGGCTTTGACCAGAGCTATGGCGAGACCGACCGACCCCAGCAGGGCAGCGGCCGGCTCACCTTTTATAACCTGTACGACAAGAGCCGGGGTGTGGACGACCTGAACGGCAGCCTCTCCCATACCCAGCAGTTCGGGACGGTCCTTGCCAGCCTCAACACGCAGTTCCAGCAGAACTCCTACTTCGCCGGCCTCTCCAAGAGCCAATCACAGAACACCACGCTGGGCCTGACCCGGAACGTCGGCGCGTTCAACACGTCCCTGCTGACGACCCTGACCCAGAACTCGTTCGGGCAGGGCAATTCGCAGACGCTGACGTCGTCACTGGACAATACCTATTCGCCGACTGCCACGTCCAGCCTGAACACCCGGTTCGACTTCTCCCAGTTCACCTCACCCGGCTTCGGGACCGTCACCAGCGGGGATAACCGGCAGGAACTTGCCTCCAACCTAGATTACCGTAATCGGGGCAAGTTGGTGGACATGGAGTTTCTGGCGACGAAATTCACCCAGCTCCAGAGCAGCGCCGGATCAGGGGCGTTCTTTGGTAGCCTAGAGCGCCTGCCCGAGCTTCGCATCGCCACGGACGCCCTGCGGGCGAGTGCACTCGCTCTGTTCCTGCCCAGGGCGACCACGCTGGGCCTCTCGCTAGGCGACTTCAACGAGCCATCATCCAAGACGAACACGGAACGCGCCCGGTTCAACGTAGACCTGGGGACGACGACGCGTCAGTTCACCTCCCGGAGCGCCCTCGACTACGGCGGGTCCTTCCAGCAGGGCTTTTACGGTGACAACACCGCCCAGTACGTGCTAAACGGCCGGACCGCCTACCGGCTCCGCATCGGCAGCAAGTCCCAACTGGGCGTCTCCTACACCTACCTGCGCCCCTACGGCTACACGCCGTTCCAGTTCGACTATACTGGCAACGCGAACCTCGCCAGCGTGAACCTGTCCCTGCAAGAGACGCAGCAGTTGCAAGTCGCCCTTGGGACGGGCTACGACTTCAACCGGACGGGTAGCCAGTTCGGCGGGCGGGCCACACCGTATCAGACCATCTCCGCACAGGCACTTTACGCGCCCAGCCAGTTTCTACGTTTCCGCACGACGGCCTCCTACGACCTAAACTTCGAGCGCCTGGTGGACCTCACTAACAGCCTGCGCGTCCGAGGCTCGAACCTGCTGGCCTTCAACCTGGCCGGCCAGTTCAGCCCCATCCTACACCGCTACACGACCATCAACGGCGACCTGAACCTCCCCTTCTTCCGCGATACGCGCGAGGACGCCGGCTACCGCCTGCGGGCCATTGGCGGCTACAACGGCATCACCAGCCGCTTCGACTACAAAGGCCTCGCCTTCACCCGATCGTGGCACGACTATGAGGCCACCCTGACCTACCAGGACACGCCCAACGGCCTGCGTCCCGGCTCCACCTTCACGCTGAACTTCCGCCTAAAGGCCTTCCCCGCCTACCAGCCGTTCGCTATAGGCCAGTACGGACAGGCGCTGGACACGGGCGTCGGCGAGACACTTTAGGTGAGACACTGACGCTAGGTGGCCGGACCGAGCTGGGACCAGAGCCGGAACGAGTAGTTGAAAACGGCGTTGTTGCATAGATGCAGTCGCCCACTCACCGTTCCCCGAGCCCGGTGTTAAAGAACCCGGTGTTAAAACACCGGTCTACTCGGAGAAAGCCCCTCCAGGGCTGCGAGACCTTGAGTGCCGGAGGCACTTCCTCCGGGTAGACCGGCACTTCCAGTGCCGGTTGAGCGCCGCAGAGGGGCCTCACCGGTTTATGCAGCAACGCCGTTGAAAACTGCTCGGCCGGGGCCGTCAGCTAAACCAGACCCTCCCTCTCATCCCGCGCCGGCAGCGTCACCGTTACCGTCGTTCCCTGCCCCAGCACGCTCGCGAACGACAGCGCCCCCCCGTGCGCCTCCACGATTCCCCGGCAGATGGACAGTCCCAGCCCCGTCCCCCCGTCCCGACGCGCCCGCGCTGCATCCACCCGATAGAAGCGCTCCCCCAGATGAGGCAAGTGCTCCGGCGCGATCCCCGGTCCCGTGTCCGAAACCGTCACTTCGACGCCCGGCCCTACCCGACGCGCCGAGACCAGCACCTGCCCGACTCCCAGCATTGCCTGGGCCGCGTTCTGCATCAGGTTGGCAAAGAGCCGTGTCAGCTCCTCCTCGTTGCCCCATAGCGCCAGAGACTCGTCCTCTAGACGCAGGCACACCCGCGACGCTCCACCCGGCACGCGCGAGGCGGCCTGAGCCAGCACCTCGCGGGCCGGCACACGGATCGGATCCCGCCCCAGACACCCCTCATCGGAACGCGCCAGCAGCAGCAAGTCTCCCACCAGACGCGCCATGCCCACCGCCGCCTGCGCGATTTCCACCGCCGCCTCCCGCCGATCCGCCTCCGACAGACCCGCCACCCCCATCTGGCTCGCCGTCCCCTGGATCACCGTTAGCGGGGACTTCAGCTCGTGCGAAGCGTCCGCCGTGAACCGCCGCTGCTGCTCCAACAACCGCGACTGCTCTTGGAAACTGCCTTCCAGCCGGCCCAGGAGGGCGTTGAACGTGTCCGCCATCGCCCCAAACTCGTCTTCCCCCTGCCGGGGCAGGCGGGACGAGGGCGCATCCCCCATTCGCGCCGCCGCCTCAGTCATCCGCCGGACAGGCCGCAGGACGCGGGCGGTCAGCAACGACCCGCCCAGGCCCGCGCCGATCAGGGCGACAGGGATCAGCAGGAGCAGGGCGCGGTCCAGCCCGGCGAGGGCGCGGTTGACGTCGGCCAGCGGGTAGGCCACCTGGACCACGTTTCCCGGTCCAACCAGGTGGGTCAGCACGCGCAGGGACTCGCTGCCGGCGGTGACAGTAGAAAAGACCTCCTGCCCCTGCTGGGCCGAGGACAGCGCGGCAGTATCCCAGGGCACGTCGCCAGGGTGTGCTGACTGCCTCTGGAGGTCGAAGAAGCGTGGGTGGTGCAGGTCGTCCGCATCATTCCGGGGTGGCAGAGGCGGCTCCCCTGGCCTATCTTGACCCGGCGGGCGACCAAAACCTCGCGGATCGCCGCCCGGCGGGCCAGGGTGTCGCGGCGGGCGGGTACGTTCCTCCAGGCTGCGGTCCACCGACTGCATGATGGCCCCCCGCGCCACGAAGCGCGTCACCAACCCCAGCGCCACCAGCAGTACCGTCAGAGTGAGGGCGTTCCACAGGATGAGCTGCCGGCGAAGTGACACAGGGGGCGCTCTCACTTCGACTCCACCGGCGGCTCCGGCGCTCGCAGGCAATACCCCGACCCGCGCACCGTTTGAATCAGCTTGGTGGGGAACAGGTCGTCTATCTTACGCCGCAGCAGGCCGACGTACACGTCCACCGTGTTAGAAAAGCTATCCTCGTCCATCCAGACCCGCTCTTGAATAGCCTGCCGCGTCAGTACCCGCCCTTCGTTTGCTGCCAGCGCTTCCAAGAGATCGTACTCCCGCCCGCTCAGGCCGATCTCTTTCCCGCCCCGCGTCACCCGATGCGCAGCCGTGTCAATAATCAGGTCGCCGACGTGGATCAGGCGCGTCTTATGGACCTTGTCGCGCCGGAGCAGGGCGCGGACGCGGGCCAGCAGCTCGCCAAAGTCGAAGGGCTTGGGCAGGTAGTCGTCCGCCCCAAGATCCAGGCCCTTGATGCGGTCGCCCACGGCGTCGCGGGCGGTGAGCATGAGGATGGGGACGCGGCTGCCGGCCTCACGCAGTTCTTCGCAGAGCTGCCAGCCGTCGCGCCCCGGCAGCATGACGTCGAGGAGTACGAGGCCGTAGGCATGTCCCTGCGCCATCGCCAGCCCCTGCGTACCGTCCTCGGCCCAGTCGCTATCCATACCCGCGGCGGTCAGCCCGCGCCGGATCATGCGGGCGATGCCGGGGTCATCCTCTACGATCAGTATCTTCATGGCCTATAGTGTGGCATGGGAACGTGAAAAACAGATGAAGGGCAGTGATTTATCTGACGTTACATACGGTCCTTGGCGCGAGGGCGTAGATCGCGAGGGGATAAATCCCTCTCGCTGAATGGGCGTCCTTCGGACGAGCGGGAACGCGACAGTTACCCACAAGCCCCGTCCGAAGGACGATTATTCTCAGCGAGAGGGATTTATCCCCTCGTGATCTAACCCCTCGTGATCTAACCCCTTCGCGCCTGGGCTATGCCTAACGAGAGTTACACGGGGTGCGAGGCTTAAAAACTTTTTCGCCTCCCCTCTTTTTTTCACGTTCCTTTCATCTGCACCCTTTATACTGTTCCTATCGCGCTAAGAACGACAATATGTAAGGCGCACCCGAGGAGAACCGGAATGAACACAAACAAAAACTGGCGGGCATCACTGCTCGGCCTAGGGACCCTTACGGCCCTCACCCTCCTGGCGACACCCGCTCCGGCTCAAGGACCGGGTGGTGGCCCGCCCTCGGACGACATGGGACGCCCTCCCTTCGATCGCCCGATGGACGGCGGGCAGGGACGGCCGCCGTTCGGCGGCCCACGTCCAATCAGCTTGGCGAACGTGCCGATGAACGCGCTTGCGGCCGGGCTGAACCTGAAGGGGGATCAGCTAGACAGCGTCGCGCGGCTCAAGCAGCAGGCCCGCGTGAAGCGGCAGGACGCGCCCGGCCCGCCCTCACAGGCCTCGGAGCAGACTATGGCGGACGGCATTACCGGCGTCCTGACCGACACGCAGAAGGCGGCACTGCCGGGCCTGCTCCAGACCTTCCGTGCCCTCCACGCGGCGGGCGTCCCGCTGATCCTCTACGCCGACCTGAAACTGAGCTCCGCCCAGAGTGGGCAGATCAAGGCCCTAGCTTCCGTCGACACGGCCCAGCCTCTGGGACGCGAGGCGCGGCGGCAGGCGCGGGAGAAAGTGACGGCCCTACTCACGGACACGCAGAAGGAGATGGTAGAGGAAGCACGAGACGAGGCACGAATGATGGGAGGCCCACCGCCCCCGCAGTTCGGCGAACG
>JAYTRQ010000801.1:0-8323 GCA_043746125.1 Armatimonadota bacterium
TCCTCTGGGCCGTCGGAGGCACGCTCGCCGCCACCGGCGTCTTCTGGCTGGGACGCTCCCACTTAGACAAAGGGCAGGCGTCGCTGCTGTACCTGCCGGTCGTGCTGGCCTGCGCCATCCGCTACGGGTTCGGCGTGGCCGTGGCCGGGGCGCTCCTCTCGTTCCTCTGCTGGGACTTCTTCTTCCTGCCCCCGTTCTACACGCTCACTGTGGACAACCCGCGAGACTGGCTTTCGCTGGTCATCTTTCTGATCGCCGCCCTGACGACCGCCCAACTCGCCGCCCAGGCGCGGGTCCAGGCCGAGGCCGCCCGCGTGCGTGAGCAGGAGACGCGGACGCTGTATGAGGCCGGCGAGACCGTCAGCCGCGAGGTCGAGGCCGCCCGCCTGCTGCCGACCCTGGCCGAGCAGATCGCCCAGACGTGCGGGGCGACCCGATGCGTTATCCTCCGACGCCTGCCGAATGGGGTGCTAATCCCGGCCGCGACCGTTCCTACCGAGCCGCTTTCCCCGGACGCAGCCCGGTGGATCGGGCAGATGGCGCAGACGGCCTGCGAGCACAACCAGATCATCGGGTTCGGCCAGGCGGAACACCTGTGGGCCAAGGCGCTGGGAGACATGAACGTGCCGGCAGAGGGGGGGGTGGGGGCTTATGTGCCGCTGCGGGCGAAAGACGCCCTGGTCGGGGCGCTCCATGTCGGACCCCGGCGCGACGGCAAGCCGTTCACGTCGGGCGACCAGCGGCTGATTCTGGCCTTCGCCAACCATGCGGCCGTGGTCATCGCCCGGCAGGCCCTAGCCGACGACGCCGCCCAGGCCACGGCCTTGCGCGAGGCGGATACGCTCAAGGACGCGCTCCTGTCGCTGGTCTCCCACGAACTCAGAACGCCACTGGCCGCCATCAAGGCGGCGTCGAGCGGCCTGCGCCAGCGGGACTCGGTCTGGGAGGAGGGGGACCGGGCGGAGGCGATCCAGACTATTGATGTGGAGGCGGACCGGTTGACGACCCTGGTGTCAAACCTCTTGGACCTTTCGCGCCTGGAAGCGGGAGCCTGGCGGCCCGCCAAGGACTGGTGCGATTTGGCCGAGATCGTCGGCACCACCCTGGACCGTCTGCCCGAAGCCGACGCCGCGCGTGTCCGGGTGGTCTCGCCGCCGGACCTGCCTCTGGTCTGGGCGGACTATGTGCAGATCGCCCTTGTGTTCACGAACCTGCTGGGCAACGCGGCCAAGTATACGGACGTGGACAGCCCCATCGTCCTCTCACTGTGCGAGGCGGAGAGCGTCGAGGCGCCCGGCGTCCGCGCCGACGTCCGTGATTACGGCCTGGGCCTGACGCCTGGTGACGAGGAGGCCGTCTTCACCCGGTTCCACCGCAGCGCCCGGCATCTGGCCGGCACAGTCCACGGGACAGGTTTGGGATTGGCATTGTGCCGCGCCATCCTGACGGCCCATCGGGGGCGTATTTGGGCCAGAAACGCGCCGCCGGGCGAGGCACCAGGGGCGATCTTCTCGTTCTTCCTGCCGGTCACGTAGGGGCGCCGCTTGCCGCGTCCTTCCTATTCTTGCCGCGCCCTCTTCATCTTTCTGTCTGGTACAATACACCTATGACCAACCCCACAGCACCTTCGATCCTAGTCATAGACGACGAGCCGGAGATCCGCCGAGCCGTCCGCGCGGGCCTAACCGCCCAGGGCTACCGCGTCACGATGGCCCAGGATGGGGAGGAAGGGCTGCGTCTGGCGGGCGTCTCGCCGCCCGATCTGGTCATCCTGGACCTGATGATGCCCGGATTAGACGGCGTCGAGGTCTGCCGCCGCCTGCGTGCCCGCAGTGACGTCCCCATCCTCGTCTTGTCCGCCCGCTCCCAAGAGGCTCAGAAGGTCGCTGCCCTGGACACGGGCGCGGACGACTATCTGACCAAGCCGTTCGGTATGGAGGAACTGACCGCCCGGATCCGAGCTGCCCTGCGCCGCCGCCGGGGCAGTCTGCCCGCCGACGCCCCCCCCTTCACCGCGCGCGACCTGACGGTGGACTACGGCCGCCGCCTGGCCTTCAAGGGCGAGGCCGAACTGAAACTGACACCCATCGAGTATGAGATTCTGCGCTTCGTGACGGAGAACGCCGACCGGGTCCTAACTCACCGCCAGATCCTTGCTGCTGTCTGGGGGCCGGAAGACGTCGAAGAAACCCAGTACCTGCGCGTCCATGTCGGCCACCTGCGCCGCAAGATCGAGGACGATCCCGCCCGCCCCCGGTCGCTTGTCACCGAACCCGGCGTTGGCTACCGCTTCCGCACGACGGACCCGGTGGGCAAATAGGGAGCGCTGTGCAGGTTTCCATACGCCGAGTTAGACCCTGCCCTCAACCCTGGCAAGAGCAAGCAAAAATATTTTTAGAAACTTTCCGCCCGCCTCTAAAGTCGCCCTTGCGGGAGCGCGGAATACGTGCTAGAATAAGCCTCGGCAATTGTTGAGGGGGCGTAGTGGATGGCGGAAGAAGAGAGTTTTACGTTTGTGGACAAGCGGCGGACGCAGGCGGCAACCGTGCCGGAACCGCCCGCACCGGCTGTGCAGTCTGAGCCGCTTGGGGAAAACGACCCCCTCGCGGGTGAGTTTCTCAGGGACGAACCCTTGGGGGACGACACTCAAGGCGCCCCCGGCACTTACGAATTGATCGGCTACTGCATCAATCTGCTGGCCCAACAGTCCTGGCAAAAACTCGGCCTGCTGGCGGACCCGCAGACGGGCGAGGCGGCGCCTGATCTAGCCGAAGCTAAAGTCGCCATAGACGCTGTGACAGACCTTGCCGGCCATCTGGAAAAGGCGCCCGAGTCCGTGGTGCCTGCCGCCATGCGCCGCGAACTGAAAACCCTGTTGAACGATCTGCGTCTCAACTACGTTTCTCGGCACGGGCAGGGCGGCGGACCACTCCCCTGATTTGTTCCTTCCAGGGTGCTCTTTCATCTCGTCTTATCACACTCATTACATTACATTAAATATAGAGTAGACTCACGCCTGACAATAGAGGCACGCGCAATATGATCCGAAGCAATCTTCCACTCCCGTTTTTGTACCGACTTCGCCTCCAAGCTGGGGCGGCGGCCCGCCAGGCGATGTCCTCGCCGGTCAACTACCGACAGACCCGGCCCCAGGCGGTCGGGGCACGCCCCGCAAGCGCCCGTTCGGCCGCGATCCGGCGGGCCGCGACCGGCGACGCCGCTCACCTCTGGCTGCACTTCATTGACCAGTATGAGGCATTCACTGATATCCTGTGCGCGGCGGCGAAATCCGGCTGTGACGGACGCCATGAGTCAGATTATGCCCAGCTTCGGCGCTGGTTCGTCGCCAATTACTATCGGACGGCGGGCCGGGTCCGGCCCTACCTCGAAGCCGAGTTCGAGCAGGCGGTGGCGATGCCGAGTGTCATAGACTACGCCGGACAGAAGCGTTCTTTGGACGCTCTGGAAGCCCTCTTCCTGCCCCCCACGCTCCGTGAAGTCTTGAAGCACGACACCGGCGACCTGATCCCGCGCGTCGCCCGCATCAGCGAGGCCCTCTACCGTTGCCACGCGGACTGGGAAGAAGCCCAAGCGGTCTAAGACGCCAAAAAGCGCCCGCCGACCATTTTCTGGGCCGGCGGGCGCTTTGTCGTACCTGCCCTACTTCGCCAGGACCTGTGCCCGGATATCCGCGAGTGCGGCCTCATCGTCGTCGTAAAGCTGGAAGATTTTGACGAGGCGTGTGATCTCGAACGCACGGCGCACGAATGGCGTCGTGGAGATGAGGCTGATGCCTCCCTCATGCTCGCGGACACGGCGAACAGCATCCACCAGGACGCCCAGAGCAGCGCTGTCCAGGTAGGGCACTTCCGCTAGGTTGATGACAATGTGGTGGTGCTCTTTCTCGATCAGGTCGCGCAGCGTGTCGCGTAGGACCGAGCAGGTATGCAGGTCTATTTCGCCCTTCAGATGGACGATTGGAACGCCATCAGGCGTTATCTGCGTGTCAATTTCCAGATTCAAGGCGAACCTCCTCGGTGACGATCTCCTGCCGCTTATTCTTAACTGTTCTTAGGTGCGCCCCGTGCTGCGCTTAACTCGCTTTACCCGAATTGCCGACACAGCCAAACGAGCGGCTATATGCAGCAATGAGGCCTAATCGGGGTAGAACTATCCATCCGCGCACGGAAAAGAGGACAATGAGCATGAAATACCGGCATTTAGGCAAGTACGGCGTCAAGGTCAGCGAGGTGTCGCTGGGGTCCTGGCTCACCTACGGTGGGGCGACGGAGAACGAGACGGCGACGCGCTGCATTGAGAAGGCGTACGATCTGGGCATTAACTTTTTTGACACGGCGAACGTCTACGTGCGGGGCAAGTCGGAAGAAGTGGTCGGCAGGGCGCTCGCGGCGTATCCGCGCGATTCCTATGTGCTGGCGACCAAAGTGTATTTTCCGATGGGTGACGGTCCGAACGACCGTGGACTCTCCCGCAAGCATATTTTTGAGCAGTGCCACGCCTCTCTGAAACGGCTCGGCACGGACTATGTGGACCTGTACCAGTGCCACCGGTACGACACCGAGACGCCATTGGAAGAGACTCTGGTTGCCCTCGACGACCTGGCACGTCAAGGCAAGATCTTGTACGCGGGTGTTTCCGAGTGGAGTGCGGGCCAGATCGCCGATGCGGCAGAGTTCATTCGAAGCGCGGGCCTGCACCCGCTGGCTTCCAATCAGCCCTACTACAGTATGCTCGGGCGGAACGTGGAAAAAGAGGTCATTCCGCTCTGTGAGCGGGAGGGTCTGGGGCAAGTGGTCTTCTCGCCACTGGCGCAGGGCGTTCTGACGGGCAAGTACAAGCCCGGCCAGCCTCTTCCCCAGGAAAGCCGGGGGGCAGACCCAAGCCAGAATATGTTCATGGGTGACAACCTCACGGACGTTGTGCTGACTAAAGTGGAAAAGCTCGGCCCCATCGCCCAGAGTGCGGGCCTCTCTATGTCCCAACTCGCCCTGGCCTGGTGTCTGCGCCAGAAGAACGTCAGCAGCGTCATCATCGGCGCGTCCCGGCCGGAGCAGGTGGAGGACAATGCGGCGGCTTCGGGCAAGACACTGTCGCCCGATGTGCTGGCGGCAATTGACGAGGCCCTGGCATGACAGGCGTTGAAGTCTGGAGGGACGCCCAGGCAATGTCCGAGCGGGCCGTCGCTCTGACTTTAGAAGCGGCCCGTGAGGCGATTGCCGCGCGGGGCCGCTTCACGATCGCCCTCACCGGCGGCTCGTCGCCTGTGGGCGCTTACGAGCGGTTGGCCCAGACGTCCTCGAAGGAAGCTAATTGGGATAAGTGGGTCGTCTTTTTGGGCGACGACCGCTTCGTCCCGCCGGACGACGACCGGTCTAACTACGGCCAGGCGCGGCGGACGTTGCTCTCACACGTGCCCATCCCCCCGGAGAACGTTTATCGCGTCGCGACCGGCGTGGCCCACCCGGAGGCCGCCGCCCAAGCGTACGCGCAGACGCTCGCCGAAGTCTTCGGCGTGCCCGCCGCCGGCCCGCCACCCGTCTTTGACCTGATCCTGCTCGGTATGGGGGATGATGGCCACACGGCCTCGCTGTTTCCCGGCTACCCATCGCTTGAGGTCACGGACCGCTGGGTCGTCTCCAGCCCACCCGGCACGCTGCCGCCGCCCGTAGAGCGCGTCACGTTCACGCTCTCCGTGCTGAATGCGGCCCGCCGAGTGCTGTTCCTGGTCAACGGCGCAAAAAAGGCCGTTCCGGTCCGGGACGTACTGGAAGGCGGGGCTAGCGTGCAGGATCGGCCTGCGGCGGGCGTTCGCCCCTCTGAGGGGACGCTGACGTGGCTTTTGGATGAGGCGGCGGCAAGTCTGCTGGCGAAGAAGTGACGTCTGAACCACTGCTGGAAGCCACATGGAACAAGACGGCTGCCCAGGTGGGAATGCCCCTCCCAAGCGCGAGTGCCATGTTCCGAGGCTTGTGCAGTCTGTACTCGGAGCCGGGGCGAACATATCATAACCTTGACCATATCGCCGCGATGCTGGGCATCGTTTCCCGATTTGAGGACCTTCTGCACGAGCCGCTGGAAGTCCGCCTGGCCGTCTGGTTCCATGACTATATTTACGACGCCCGACGCCAAGACAACGAAGAGCAAAGTGCACTTTATGTAACTGTTATATTCGACGGTGAACAATGGGCACTACTTAGGCCGCGGCTCACGGAACTAATTCTCGCAACTAAAACGCATCAGGCGCGGTGGGGCGACACGGATTGTCAACTACTTTTGGATGCAGATTTGGCCGTGCTCGGCTCCCCGCCCGAAGAATATGACGCCTACGCGGCGGCTATTCGCAAGGAGTATGCCTGGGTGCCGGAGGCGGATTACCTGCGCGGCCGCGCCAGCGTCCTCCAAGGCTTCTTAAATCGGGACCGGCTGTACGGCACCAATGCGCTGTTTCTGTCCCTGGAACAGCCCGCACGGGCAAATCTGAGCCGGGAGACCGCATGGCTGAGTCGGTGAACGTCCAGGACCACCTCGCGAACGAGCGGACCTTCCTCGCCTGGGTCCGCACGAGCATTTCTCTGCTTGGCTTCGGCGTCCGGTCCACTCTGCTCGGCCTGGCGTTCGCGACGACCGGGCACTACGCGAGGACTTGGCGGATGATTGACGGCGGCGACTATCGGCCTGCCCCGCACCTCATTTTCGCCTTCAGTGGCCTTATCATCGGGCTGGGACTGGCCAGCGTACTCTACCTCCTCAGCGTCCTGAGGTGATCGGACGGCCCCCGTTTGAAATGCTTCCTACGTCCTATGGCAATCGCCGCGAAAATAGGTTAAAATAGACTCATGGCAATGACTCTCACTCGCGTGGTCAGCATGCAGTTTCAGCGAGTCGGCCGGCAGCTCCGGGACGTCTCGGCGTCCTGGTTCCCGCGCCCGCGCACCAAACCGGCGGTGGAGGCCGAGACGCCCCCGCACGCCTACAGCCATCTGCACAAGAGTGGCGAGATGAACCACCTGGGCCACAACCGCTGCGACTCGTGCGCGACCGAAATGGGCCTGGCCGCTGATCCCGCCCAAAACGGCCAAGTCCGATGGGAGTGCCCCGGCTGCGGGAGTGCAGACGACACCAGTTTCCGTATCTGCCGCTGTGGCCTTCAGACGGTCTTGGAGAAGCACGCGGCGAGCGCCCGCACCCTGCCGGTGAGCTTGAACGCGGGCGGCTGTACCGAATGCGAGCGGTGCGTCGTCTGCGATGGCATCCTTGCGATCGGCAACCTCAAATGGTTCTACGGCCGCTGGACCCACTTCTACCCGGACACGGAGTTTGATGGGCGGACCCGGCAGCAGTATGCTGTGACCCGCGAACGGTCCAAGTTCTACGGCTTCCACTGCCACTTCTCCCGCTACGATAAAGACCCTAAGGCCGTCGAGCGTATTCTGGTCGGGCGGACGCCGGATTGGTACACGGACGGTGTGATGGAGCAGGAGAGGCTGGAAGCCCGGCGCCTGCGCCGCGAGGGCCGCTGCCTTACCTGCAAAGGACGCCTGAGCTTGATTACCCGCCTGCTGAAGCGCGAGCGGCATTCGCGTTGCCGGTGAGCTGGCTCTCCTAAAACACCCGCTCCACCAGGCCGTAGCCGATCAGGCCGCCCCAGATCGTACTCAGGCCGCCCAACACGCCTGCAAAGGCCGCATCGCGCCAGGTCGCCGTCGCTCGCATAGCCCAGGCCGCCAGAGGCCCGAGCGTTAGGCCGATCACCATCTCCGATACAATAATATAAACGGGCGTGTGGCCGATTCGTCGGCAGTGGTCGTAGCGCCACCAATGGGCATGATAGGCCATCTCCTCGTAGAAGGGGATATTTACCGCTCCCAGCCCCGCCGTCAGGGCCATCCCCCAGGCCGTCCCCAGATGCCGCATCAGGCGCGAGCCTAAGTACCCGATCTGCGCGGCCACGACGGTCCAGGCGGCCGGCATCCAGAACGGAGACAGGGCGAGAAACGGGCTGTGCGTGGCCGAGTAGTCCAGCGTCCCCGTGTAGCGCACGCAGAGGGCGTCCGCGGCCAGTTCCACAAGACCTAAGCCCAGGCCGAATAGCAGCAGACGCGCCATGACCCGGTCCCGGAAGCGGACGGCGTGGGCCACAAGGAGGCCCAAGTTGACTGCGCTCAGGGCGGCGGCCGTGCGCCCATCAGACCACGGCTTGTCAAACAGGAAGACGACGGTCGCGACAGACAGCGCGACGGTTCCCAGGATGACCCTGAGGCGCATGGCCTCCAGCCCCCGCGTTTCGGTCATTGGGTGGCCA